>CAZZXJ010000110.1:0-13150 GCA_964657905.1 uncultured Stigonema sp. | reverse complement strand
GGGCAAGACGGCGCATGTTATCCTCAGTTGGGGATTACAGGCGGTGCAATTTTCACGTTGCGATCATGATACTTGGAAGGCACGGGTGTTTTCCGCCACATCCTCTGAGATCTGGGTTCCAATAAGAGGCAATTTCTTCTCAAATCCCTGAGCTTTGGACATCCAGATCTGGTTGTCCAAAGTCCCAAAATAAGTTTTAACTAGAATAGTCTGCTCAAATTCAATTGATCAACTCATGTCTGACTCTGATTACGCTCCAGATCAAACAGCAATTACAGAACTGACTAAGCACACATTGTTTGAACTAGTACGAACCTATCAAGCATTTTCTAACTACGCAGAAGTCTTTGTTAGACAATTCGACCTGACCCCTGCACAATTTGATGTGATGGCAACGCTGGGTAAGACATCAGGAATGAATACTGGAGAAATTGGGGAGAGAACTCTAATTACCAAAGGTACCCTCACTGGAGTGATTGATCGCCTGGAAAAGAAAGGCTTGGTGCAGCGAGAAGTACCAAAGCAAGATCGCCGCAGTGTAGTTGTCAAACTCACTAACGATGGACAAGCCTTATTCAATCGAGCATTGCCGGCTCACATAGCCGACCTAGAACGACGCTTCGGGCAACTTGAATCCTCTGAGCTAGAACTGTTAAGAGTTTTGCTGAGCCGATTACGTCAAGCTTTCTAAGACAACCTTTGTAGAGACGTTGCATGCAACGTCTCTACATTTATATTTGACATTTAATTCTAGTTAGAACTATACTAAAAAGAACTAAATCGCCAACCAAGAATTCACCATGACAACGGATGTTTGACTCTGGAACAGCAGCCACTCCAAAGGGTAAGCATAGAAAACCTCTAACTTGATACGGCAACTTTCTCCCTGACGTATGTTTGTAAATACCTTCATTAGACGTCCAGTCCTGACGACCGTCTGTACATTTCTGATTTTGCTGCTAGGAAGCATCAGTATTCCTAACCTGCCGATTTCTCAACTCCCAGACCTTGCCCCAGTGCAAATCACCGTTAGCGCCAACAATACTGGTGCGGATGCTCAAA
Source organism: uncultured Stigonema sp. (assembly GCA_964657905.1). Classification (GTDB taxonomy): domain Bacteria; phylum Cyanobacteriota; class Cyanobacteriia; order Cyanobacteriales; family Nostocaceae; genus Stigonema. Next base: position 12,088 of record CAZZXJ010000110.1, on the reverse strand, counting down.
CAACAGAAAACACCGTTACCAACATTATTGAAAGACAAATTAACGGAGTTAAAGACGTGTCTTACATGTCTTCTAACACAAGTAATGATGGTACCAGCAGTATAACTGTTTCTTTCCCAACCAATACCAATAGCGATATTGCTCAAGTCAACGTTCAAAATAAAGAAACCCTAGCTAACCCTCAATTGCCAGATGTTGTTCAAAAAACAGGTGCCACCGTTGAAACAGCATCGAGCAGTCTACTTCTGGTTTATGGGTTTTACGCAGAGAATAAAGAGTATGACAACATTTTTATCAGTAACTATGTTGACCTGTATATTCTCGATCAGATCAAACGGGTTTCTGGTGTAGGAAAAGCGATCATTTTTGGAGAGCGCAAATATGCCATGCGTCTATGGCTCGATCCCAATAAGCTTGCTCAACATCAACTGACTCCGCAAGATGTGACAACTGCCCTGCAAGAACAAAATATTCAGGTGGGTGCAGGGGCGATTGGTCAAGAACCAGCACCAGATAATCAGAGCTTTGAATTTGCTTTAAGGGCAAGTAGTCGGTTCAAAGATGCGGCTGAATTTGAGGATATGGTGCTGAAGGTGAATCAAACTGGTAGTAGCACCAGTAACACCAGTATAACTGGTAACACCTTAGTTAAGGTCAGAGATGTAGGTCGAGTTGAACTGGGAGCAGAGAACTATCTTTCTGATGCCAAGTTCACCCTATCAGGCAATGACCCTAGACCCGCCGTGGGTTTGGGGGTATATCAACTTCCGGGCAGTAATGCCTTGAACGTTGCTCATGCTGTTGAAGAGCAGATCACAACGCTAGAGAAGAGTTTTCCACCTGGACTAAAAGCACGGTTGGTTTTTGACACGACTCCATTTGTGGAAATTTCCTTAGAAGAAGTGCTGCATACCTTGGCTGAGGCTATTGTCTTGGTCGTCTTAGTGATTTTTATCTTCTTACAAGACTGGCGCACCACAATCATTCCCACAGTTGCTATCCCCGTTTCTCTGATCGGGACATGTGCAGCGCTGTTAGTTTTAGGATTTCAGATCAACACACTGACCTTGTTTGGGTTCGTGCTAGCGATCGGTATCGTTGTTGATGATGCGATTATTGTGGTGGAGGCAGTAGCCGTTAAGCTAGAGCAGGGCATGAAGCCCTATGACGCAGCTGTCGAGGCAATGAAGGAGTTAACCGGGGCAGTAATTACTACGGCACTTGTACTGATGGCAGTGTTCATTCCCGTCGCCTTCATTCCCGGTACTACTGGTATTGTCTACAGACAATTTGCGTTAACTATTGCTTTCTCCATTGGTTTATCAGCCTTCAATGCTTTAACCTTCTCTCCGAGTATGGCTGCCATTCTCATGCGCCCAACTCAGACGGCAAGGGGTCCTTTCGGCTGGTTTTTTACGCTGTTTAATCGCGGATTTGCCTGGTTTACGCACCGATATGTTGGGTTTGTTAGCTACCTCACCCATATCAAGCCGATTGTGATCGGGGTTTTCATCGCTGGTTTAGTGGCAACGGTTTTGATGTATAAAGCAGTGCCTACGGGATTTATTCCAGAGGAAGATCAGGGTTATTTCTTTGTGATTGCCCAAGCACCTGATGGGGTTTCTTTGAAGTATACCGAATCCGTTATGGAGCGGGTTGCCAAGGAAGCTACAGCAATTCCAGAGGTTGAAACTGCTTTTGCACTCAGTGGCTTTGGTTTCGATGGCAATGCTTCTAATTCGGGGCTGGCATTTGTCAACTTGAAATCTTGGAAACAGAGACCTGAAGAATCTCAGTCTGTCTATGGAATACTTCAAAGATTAAACAAAGAGCTTCTTGCAATTACAGATGCCAGAGTAATGGCTGTAAATGCTCCGCCAGTGTCAGGGTTGAGTAGTACAGGAGGTTTTGAGTTTATCATTCAAGACAGAACTGGGAATGCTCCGATTGAAAACCTGGTTGGGACAGCGCAAAAGTTTATTGCGGCGGCGAATAAAAAGCCCGTTCTGCAACAAGTATTCACTCAATTCACTGCCAACACTCCCCAATTTCAAATCCAAGTGAATCGCAACCAAGCCAAAGCTCTCAACGTAGATATCAACCAAATATTTCAGGCGTTGCAAACTTACTTGGGATCGCAATATGTCAATGACTTTGTTCAGGGACAGCGACAGTATCGGGTATATATCCAAGCAGATGGGGTGTTCCGTTCTAATCCTGATGATATTGGTAAGCTGTATGTTCGTTCTACAAGTGGGTCGATGATTCGGTTAAGCAATCTTGTGCAAATTACTCCCTTTGTCGGTCCGAAAATCATTTCGCATTACAACTTGTACAGGTCAATCAAGATCCAAGGGTCTCCTGCTCCGGGTGCTAGTTCTGGACAGGCGATTAAAGCAATGGAGGAAGTAGCAGCAGAGGTCTTGCCCCAAGGGTTTGGTTACGAGTGGACAGGGACTTATCTCCAAGAGAAGTCTTCTGGAGGAGCTACAGCTTTGATTTTCGGTTTAGCCGTTGTTGTCGTCTTTCTGGTGTTAGCGGCGCAGTATGAAAGTTACGTTGACCCAATTATTATTTTGCTGACGGTTCCCTTAGCAATCTTGGGAGCAATGGTGGCTATTTGGCTACGTTCAAATGTTTTTATGGTAGGTAGTCTTTTCCCAAAAGTGGTGGATGATATCTATTGCCAAGTGGGTCTGGTGACTTTGATTGGTCTGGCGGCGAAGAATGCAATTTTAGTCGTGGAGTTTGCCAATCACTTGCATGAACAAGGTATGAGCTATACGCGGGCGGCAGTGAAAGCAGGACAAGAACGGCTGCGACCCATCTTGATGACTGCCTTTGCAGCGTTGTTGGGATTTTTGCCCTTGGTCACCTCCTCTGGAGCTGGAGCTAGTAGCCGTTGGTCTTTAGGGACAGCACTTTTTGGGGGATTACTGCTCGCGACTTTCTTGAGTTTGTTTTTAGTGCCAATTCTGTACATTCTCATCAAGACCTTAGCTCAGGCTATATTTTCTCGTCAGCGTCCCGGAGGCTCAAACCCAGAACAACCGCCTAATTCGCCCAATGGAGCAATCCTAGCAGGTTACTCAAGTCAGCCAGAGTCAAAACTCAGGTCGTAGCGTTACTAGATTACACATTTGAAAATCGCTCCCGAATAAGTTCTAACTAGAATAGTCTGTTTAAATTCAATTGCTCAACTCATGCCTAACTCCTCCTACGCTCCAGATCAAACAGCAATTACAGAACTGACTAAGCACACCTTGTTTGAACTAGTCCGAACCTATCAAGCATTTTCCGCTTACACGGAAGTCTTTGTTCGCCAATTCGACTTGACCCCTGCACAATTTGATGTGATTGCAACGCTCGGTCAGACATCGGGAATGAATATTGGCAAAATTGGGGAGAAAACCTTAATTACTAAAGGTACGTTAACTGGAGTGATCGATCGCCTGGAACAGAAAGGTTTGGTGCAGCGAGAAGTACCAGCACGAGATCGCCGCAGCGTAGTTGTCAAACTCACTAACGATGGACAAGCCTTATTTAATCGAGCATTGCCGGCTCACGTAGCCGACCTAGAAAGACGCTTCGGGCAACTAGAATTCTCTGAGCTACAACTGTTAAGAGTTTTGCTGAGCCGAGTGCGTTAGGTTTTCTCGACCAAACTCTTTACGCCTTGCAGAGTTTGTGAATCGATTTAGTAGATATAATTCTAACTAGAACTACTTGGCTAAAGGAATACCATGGGGATTCGACCCAAGTCTGTGGGCTTTACAATATTTCTCGGCGCACTCGCTGCGCTGCCACCTTTATCAATTGATATGGGACTACCAGCGTTTCCCACCATCAGTGCAGCCTTGGGGGCATCGTCTGGATCTGTTGGATTGACGCTGAGCTTATTTATGCTTGGGTTCGCTGTTGCCCAGCTCGTTTTCGGTCCACTCTCAGATCGCTATGGACGTAGACCAATCTTGCTCATCGGCTGCGGACTCTTTACCCTAGCAGGTGTAGCCTGTACTGCTGCACCATCCATTGGTACTCTCATCGCTTGGCGTTTGATTCAAGGTGCTGGTGCGGGTGCTGGGATGGTAATGACGCTGGCAATTGTCCGCGACTTATTTGAGGGTGCGGCGGCACGCGCTCAACTATCTTATGTCAACTTGGTGATGAGTGTTGCACCGATGATTGCACCAACAATTGGCAGTAGGGTGCTGGCGATCGCAGGTTGGCGGGCAATCTATGGTACCTTGACTGTGGCTGGCTTATTGCTCGTGCTGTCTGTGACTCTAGGACTGAGTGAATCCTTAGCTCGTCGCGATACAGGTGCTATCCAACCACGCCGCCTCATTCAAAATTACGGTCGCATTCTTACTAACCCAATCTGTCTGGGTTACGCCCTCGTCAATGCCTTGACATTTGGGTGTATGTTTGCTTATGTTGCTGGCTCACCTCTGGTTATGCTCAACGTTTTGGGCGTTTCAACCACAACCTATGGTTGGCTGTTCGCCTCAACAGCCTTCGGCATCATGGCAGGCGCTTTCCTTAACGGACGCTTGAGTATGCGTGGTGTATTGCCTTCACGTTTGCTGATCGTGGGGCTAGTGACTGCTGCAGTATCAGCTTTAGCACTTGTAGGTGTTTCGTTGAGTGGTACTGCCCAAGTCATAACGCTGATGCCATTGCTTGTAATTAACACCTTCTGTAGCGGAATAATTTTACCCAATGCTACTCATGGTGCCATCCAACCACTACCAGAGAGTGCTGGAGTAGCTGCTGCGGTGGTGGGATTTCTGCAAATGCTGTGTGGTGCTGTAGCCAGTGGACTTGTTGCCTTTCTCTACGATGGACGCACAGCGATCGCCATGTCTGGTGTGATGGCGTTGTTTGCTTTCGCCTCACTGATCACTTACATCGGACTCGTGCGCCAGACTAAACATCAATAACCTCTAAATCTAAAAGTCGAGAAAACAAAATGTCCTATTCTGAATTTCCTAAGTCCCTAGATTCCATTGAAAAAGAACAACCATTGGTTACTGATTCCCATCAGATTCAACAACAAGAGTCTCTAAGAGAGCAACACCAACCACCTCAGCAGTCTCCAAAGCGGCGTTGGTTTCTAATTTTGGGAATATTCCTGTTAATTGTAGGTGTTGGTATTGGTTGGCGCTGGTGGTATAGCCGTGCTAGCAGTGCACCAAAAGAAGCTGGGGCTGCTGGTAAACCGATGGGAATTCCCGTCAAGCTAGCAACTGTGGAGACTGGAACTGTGCAAGAAACTACGGACTTTATTGGCTCCTTAGAGGCTCCTCGTTCAGTACCATTAAAGCCCCAGATTGCGGGACGAATTACCCAGATTGTCTTCACTGAGGGCACTCACGTTCAAGCAGGACAAGTTATCATTACCTTGCAAAGTGATGATGCCCAAGCCCAGCTACTACAAAAAAAAGCCACACTAGAACAATCCCGTGCAAATCTTGCCGAACTCGTAGCAGGTACGAGAAAAGAAGTAATTTTTCAAGCTAAAGCCCAGTTAGATCAAGCCCAAGCAAAATATCTTGATGCCGTATCTGGATCAATACCACAGCAAATTCAGCAGGCTGAAGCTCAAGTTCATTCCGCCCAATCTGCTTTAGAACTAGCACAAGTACGAGCAAAGCGATACACACAATTAAGAAAAGAAGGTGCAGTTTCCCAAGATAGCCTAGATGAATACCTCACCACCAAACGTAACGATCAAGCGGCGCTGGATTCAGCCCAGAAAAACTTAGAACAACTCCGCAAAAGCCGAATTTCTAGTATCCAGCAGCTAGGTGCTGCCTTAGAACAACAGAGACAATACTATAAGCAGCAGGTGAACGGCTCCCGCCCAGAAGATATTGCCCAAGCGCGAGCGCAAGTAGCCCAAGCAGCAGCTCAAGTCCAGTCTGCTCAAGTCCAACTGCAATACACAAAAGTCCTAGCTCCTTTCACGGGCATTGTTGGTAACATTCCAGTCAAGGTAGGACAGTATGTCAGCCAAGGAGATCAACTCACCACACTTACTAAAAACGACTCTTTGGATCTGAATATACCCATCCCGCTCAACCAAGCCAAACAGTTGCACTTGGGATTACCGGTGCAAATGCTGGACGCCCAAGGCAAACCCACAGCAACGGGTAAGGTAAGTTTTATCTCCCCAAATGCCACTTCAGATTCGCAGACAGTATTGGTTAAAGCCCACTTTGGCAATTCCATGAATCAACTGCTCAATCTCCAGTCAGTGCAAACCAGAGTCATCTGGGAAAAACGCCAAGGAATTTTAATTCCAGTTACAGCAGTATCTCGCCTAGGTGGGGAGACTTTTGTGTTTGTGGCTCAAGCACCAGCAAATCCCAAACCAGGAGCGCCAATGCTAGCTCAGCAAAAACTCGTGAAATTGGGAGCTATTGAGGGGGATCTTTATCAAGTTAAGGAAGGATTGAAGGCAGGGGATAAAATCGTTGTTTCAGGAATTCCCAATTTAACTAATGGCGCTCCTATCATGCCTACAGTCTTTAACTCACAAGCTTTTCAGGGGACTTTGTCGCCCCGTCACAATAATTCGTACCTCCACGGATTGCTGTAGACAAATTATGAATGATGATTTGTCAAAAAACAGTTTCATAATTCATAATTCATAATTCAAAAGCTGATTTGGTTTGATTTGTATGCTGGTGGTTCAACGTGAATTAAAATTTTTGTTTGCCTTCTTCTTCTCAGGAAGATATTTTACATGAAAGTAGGTTGGCTCAAATAAACCTAACTATGTAACGAAATGTAAAATGATCAAAACCCTTGCGATTGCTTCGCTCCACTTCGTTGCGCTCGCAATGACATAGTTATAAATTTTCCCACCCACCGACTAAAGTGTATTCCATTGGTATCAGCTGCATCAGGTTCTCAACACTCAAAAGTCCAAAGTCTAGAGTAACTAATGCGTGACTATTGACTCTTGACTACTGACAAAACTTGCTCTTTGAAACGCTGTTGAAAAGCATCCATACCGAAGTGGGCGATCGCCTCCTCTCTCAGCCACAGCCCATCACAACGTTGGTCATCTCCTTTGAGAATTTCAATACAAGCCGTCGCTACAGCATCCTGATCGCGGTATGGTACTCGCCATCCCAGTTTGCCATCTTGCAATGGGTCAGCTGAACCATCAGCATTACCAGATACCACCGGCACACCACAAGCCATTGCTTCCAGATAGACAATGCCAAAGCCTTCTTGGGAAGGCATGACGTAGACATCAGCAAGGCGGTAATGTGCTACTAGTTCTTTTGTCGGTATGAACCCAGCAAATATGACCCGATCAGCCACACCATTATCTTTGGCTAGTTGGGCTAATCGTGCTTGGTCATCGCCGCGACCAATTACTAAGTATTTGACTTGCGGAAATACACGAGCTATTTGTGGTAGAGCTAGTATGGTCACATCCACACCTTTGTAAATATCTCCCGACCACAGTCGTGCTACAGTCATCAGTACCTTTGCCCCTGTTAAATTATAACGCTCTAACAACAGAGTCGTCTTTACCCCTGGAGTAAAGTAATCACCATTCACAGCACAAGGTAATATTTTTACCTTAGCCGGATCGAGGTTATTGGCAGCACAGGCGATTTGACGAGTATAGCGACTCACTGTCCAAATATGCGCTGCTTTTTGCAGGCAATATTTTATCAGGTTTGGTAACGGTTGCCAAACCTCTTTGCCATGAGTCATTACCGTGTAAGGAATTCCCAAAAGTTGGCACAAAATACCAACCAGGGGTGCAAGGTTAACATGACCGCAGAAGACGTGCTGGGGTCGCTGGCGCAATAGACAGGCGAGTAATGCCGTTGTCATTCTTACTCGTCCTAGTTGGGGAGACTGAGTTTTGAAGTAATGAAATTTTAAACGGTCTGATTCAAAAGGATTTGAGCAGCCAGGACCATCTCTGAGCAAAAATACTTCTGCACAAAAGGGTTTGCTCCACGCGAGATAGGCTCGAAAAAGATCCTTGACGTAGGATTGAATTCCACCTTCGCCTTCAAAAATTTCTATAAACACGAAAACATAGTTGGCTGAGGCGCTCAATTGCTGACCTAAATTTATGTTTTCTCTTACTTTAGTGATTGACATTTTCGTTTATAATTGTTATTGTCTCCTGACTGTCCAAATAATTCGCAATTTATTGTTATGTGTGATAATAATTACGAATTACGTTAGCGCAGCGATCTTCTCGCAAGGCGAGACGCTAACGCGAACGAGTCTTTTCCCAAGGGAGACGCAATCACGCGACTGAGCGTCATTATGGCGTTCCCAATTGTCGCGTAGCGACCTGACCCCCTGACAGCCAAATCCTAGCAAAACAGAGACTGTAACTCGAATGCTGTCTTTACTGGATTATTTATTTTTTTTTATACTTAGTAGTTAGTGGTTAGTGGTTAGTAGTATTTTTACAACCAACAACTAACAACTAACAATCAACAATCAACATTACTGCTGTAGACCATACTTAACAATTAGCAGACAATTTCTACCATCTGCTGCACGTTCGTAGACAACGTGGTCGGCTAAGCGCCGTAAAAGAAACCACCCATATCCTCCTACTTGCAGAGTACCTGGCTCTGGCTCTGCGATCGCATTAGGATCAAAAGGTTTTCCGTGGTCCCAGATTCTCATCTCCAGTCTGTCAATCCATAAAGAAACGTCAATCTCAATGGTTGTCTCTGGGGGTAAAGCATGATGAGCATGACGAACGGCGTTGGTAAAGCCTTCTGCTAAGGCTAAGTTGAGGCGATAAATTTGGCTTTCTGACCAATCAAATTGAGACAAATGTTGCAGACAAAAATTTTCAAACCATTGTTGCACCCGGTTTAGAAGCTTAAGTTCGCTCTTCACCGTCAGATGGTCTTGCTGCACTATGCTAAGCATTGACCTGTGACTTGAATATTAAGTGGGCTAAAAATCTTTATATCTGTTTTAATCTACAGATTTGAGTTTTGCAATAGGGTAAGTGCAACCTCAGTGATTAAAATTGACGCCTGTAGATTTTTCTCAAAAGTACATTTGTACTAATTCACCACTCGGCAGCTTCTGCTGCTGTTGTTCGGTACTTACTGAGAAACTCACAGGCGTCAAAGCGCTTGGTAGTGACTGACTTAGAACAGTCCCAAGGAGAAGGATTTATCTATGGGGAAGGTAGCACCAATACCCAGCCATAAGGTAACTACAGTGCCGATGAGGAACACTGTCGTCGCCACTGGACGGCGGAAGGGGTTTTGGAACTTATTGACGTTCTCAATAAAGGGAACGAGTATTAGCCCCAGGGGTACAGAACCCATCAATAACACCCCTAAGAGTTTGTTAGGTACTGAGCGCAAAATTTGGAAGACCGGATACAAATACCACTCCGGCAGAATTTCCAACGGTGTAGCAAAGGGATTTGCCGGTTCTCCAGCCATCACGGGGTCTAGCACAGCTAGAGCCACAATACAAGCGAATGATCCCATGATCACAATTGGGAAGACGTACAGCAAGTCATTGGGCCAAGCAGGTTCGCCGTAGTAGTTATGGCCCATGCCTTTGGCGAGTTTGGCTCTTAATTGTGGATCGCTCAGATCGGGTTTTTTCAGTGTTGCCATTTTTAATTGTGCTCTCCTGCTTAAGTTGAGTTAAAGCATTTGTGAAAGCCATCAAGCTCAAGGCAATAGCTTTCAGCTTAAGACAAAGCGTGATCGATTGCTTGTTTCTTATGTGCCATTCTCTAATTTGCCATAAGTTTAAAACAAACAACTCCATTTTGGAACTTCAGTAAGCACATGCCTGATCGCTCACAGCTTAAATTACAAAGGACCAGAAATCCCTTGCTTGCGGATCATCAAGAAGTGCAGCAGCATGAAGACGGCAATTAGCCAAGGCAGGACAAAAGTGTGAGCGCTGTAGTAGCGAGTCAGCGTTCCTTGACCGACGCTGGAACCGCCACGCAGTAGATCAGAAATCAGGGTACCAACCACAGGAATTGCCTCTGGTACACCGCTAACGATTTTCACAGCCCAGTAGCCAACTTGGTCCCAAGGCAAAGAGTAGCCGGTCACACCAAAGGAAACGGTAATTACAGCCAGAATAACACCAGTCACCCAAGTCAATTCGCGGGGCTTTTTGAAGCCACCAGTGAGGTAAACCCGGAAGGTGTGCAAAATCATCATCAGCACCATCATGCTGGCAGACCAGCGGTGGATAGAGCGAATCAGCCAGCCGAAGTTCACTTCATTCATCAAGTACTCCACAGAGGCGAAAGCTTCTGTGACAGTTGGCTTGTAGTAGAATGTCATAGCAAATCCAGTGGCAAACTGGATCAGAAAGCAAGTCAGTGTGATTCCACCCAGGCAGTAGAAGATATTGACGTGAGGAGGGACGTACTTGCTGGTGACGTCTTCAGCAAGTGCTTGAATCTCCAAGCGCTCCTCAAACCAGTCATAAACGTTAGCCATACAATCTCAAGTTCCTAGACATTGATCGCGGTTGATAAATCCCCAAATAGCAATTTGCTCGTTTACTGATGAGCCCTCAGAATGTTAATAATTTTAACAAAGCTTAACATTCTGGAGAGAGGGAATGTATTGCGTTCTCTTTGTACCCAAACACCAGGGATGGAGGACACAAAGTAGATCTTATCGTTTGTTGAGTGGGATTTGCACGAATCGCAGTTGATTGAACCACTAGAGATCGCAATGCACCACTTCTATAAAAAAAGTAACATAGTCGAGAGATAGATTTCATAAACAACGTAGCTGGGATCAAGCTTCGGCAATTTGGGTTAAGAATAAAAGAGAAAATGGCGCAGATGCACAAAAAGGTTTTTCGGTTAGGATTGTCGGTGCTATTAGCGTTTTGGGTAAGCTTTGGCAGCTTTTGCCAACCTGCAACTGCTTTGACCACTGAGCAAAAGCTAGTAACGGAAGTATGGCGAATTGTTGATCACACTTATTTGGATGAGACATTTAATCATCAAAACTGGACGGCAGTGCGGCAAAAGGTTCTGCAAAAGCCGATCCAAGACAAGCTAGCAGCTTATACAGCAATAGGAGGGATGCTCAAAAGCCTTGACGACCCTTTTACCCGCTTTCTAGACCCGGAACAGTACCGCAGTTTGCAGGTGAATACTTCTGGAGAGCTAACAGGAGTGGGATTACAAATTGCCCTTAATCCCGAAACTGGTAGGCTGGAAGTAGTGGCTCCTATAGCAGGTTCACCTGCTGAAAAAGCAGGTATGAAACCGCGCGATCAGATACTCAAAATTGAGGGCTTCTCTACAGAAAAACTCACCCTTGACGAAGCTGCTGCTAGAATGCGCGGACCCATTGGTAGTACTGTCACCCTAGTCATTGAACGAGGATCTGAGGGAGAAAAGGAAATTCAACTGATGCGCGATCGCATTGCCCTTAACCCAGTAGTGGCAGAATTGCGTTCTTCCCCCCAAAAAATCCCCATTGGCTACATTCGCCTGACTCAATTTAATGCTAATGCCTCAATGGAGCTAGCACACGCCATTTCTAATCTAGAAAAACAAGGTGCTGCTGCCTATATTCTCGATTTGCGCAATAATCCTGGCGGGTTGTTGCAAGCGGGAATTGAAATTGCCCGTTTGTGGTTAAAATCTGGCACTATCGTCTACACTGTAAATCGGTATGGAGTTCAGGGCAGCTTTGAAGCATCTGGTTCAGCACTGACAGATGATCCTCTGGTTATTTTGGTTAATCAAGGAACTGCTAGTGCAAGTGAGATTCTTGCTGGCGCTTTGCAAGATAACAGTCGCGCCCTCCTGGTGGGAGAAACCACCTTTGGCAAAGGCTTAATCCAGTCTTTATTTGAGTTGTCTGATGGTTCTGGCTTAGCTGTCACAATTGCTAAGTACGAAACCCCCAACCACCGAGATATTAATAAACTAGGTATTGCGCCAGACAAAGTGATTTCCTCAGATCTGAGAACTCGCGAACAGATTGGCACAGCAGGTGATGCCCAATATCAAGCAGCAGTTGAATTGTTGGCAAAAAAATCGGTAGTGGCGGGAGCAGGTTGAGAATTA
>CAZZXJ010000109.1:7389-13164 GCA_964657905.1 uncultured Stigonema sp. | reverse complement strand
CAATTAGCAATTAACAATTCCCTAGTCAATAATATGCTGAGTACTTTAATTTGGCTACCTATTGTAGGTGCCGCTGTTATTGGTTTTTGGCCTAGTACCATCCCTGCAATTAGCTCTCGTTTGGCATCTCTGACGGTTGCTGGGTTGGTTCTCCTCTGGAATGTTTTCATCCTGCTGAAATTTGATATCAGCAATCCAGGGATGCAGTTACAGGAATATTTACCCTGGAATGAAACTCTCGGTTTAAGCTATAAATTGGGTGTTGATGGTCTCTCGGTACTGATGCTGCTGTTAAATAGTCTCCTGACTTGGATTGCTATTTACAGCAGTAGTAAACAGACCAAACGTCCCCAGCTTTTCTACTCCCTTATCTTATTAGTTAGCGGTGGTGTTGCCGGAGCATTCCTAACAGAGAATTTACTGCTATTCTTCCTGTTCTATGAACTAGAATTGATACCCTTCTACCTGCTGATTTCGATTTGGGGCGGTGAAAAGCGAGCCTATGCTGGTATCAAGTTTCTGCTCTACACTGCTGTTTCGGGAGTTTTGATTTTAGCAACATTCTTTGGTATGGTGTCGCTGACTGGCTCGAACAACTTTAATTACGATGCACTGCCTACCCAAACTCTGTCAACAACACTGCAAATCATCCTACTTTTTGGCATCGTGCTAGGCTTTGGTATCAAAATTCCCTTGGTTCCTTTTCATACCTGGTTACCAGATGCTTATGTTGAAGCTTCAGCGCCCATTGCCATTCTTCTTGGTGGAGTGCTGGCAAAGTTGGGAACCTATGGTCTTTTACGGTTTGGGTTGGGAATGTTTCCCCAAGCGTGGAGTATTCTCGCACCAAGTTTGGCAATTTGGGGAGCAACCAGTGCTATTTACGGATCTGTGATCGCGATCGCTCAAAAAGATATTAAGCGCATGGTGGCGTACAGTTCCATCGGTCACATGGGTTATATATTGCTAGCAGCAGCAGCCAGCACTCCCTTGGCACTTGTTGGTGCAGTTTCCCAAATGTTCAGCCACGGCATCATCTTAGCCATCCTCTTCCATTTGATCGGAGTCGTAGAAAGCAAGGTTGGCACTCGTGAGTTGGATAAACTCAATGGCTTAATGAGTCCCATACGCGGTTTACCTCTGATAAGTGCCCTATTAGTTGTCGGTGGTATGGCTAGCGCCGGTATTCCTGGCATGATAGGATTTGTCGCTGAATTTATTGTCTTTCAAGGCAGTTTCTCGGCCTTTCCCATACCCACATTGTTATGTGTTGTGGCTAGTGGTTTAACTGCTGTTTACTTCGTCATTCTGCTGAATCGAACCTGTTTTGGTAAACTCGACAATAAATTAGCGTACTATCCTAAAGTCCTGTTGTCAGAGAAAATACCAGCTCTCATCTTGGCAGCCGTAATCTTCTTTTTAGGAGTACAACCCACCTGGCTAGTGCGCTGGAGTGAACCGACCACGACAGCAATGGTTGCAGCAATTCCCCCTCTACCGAAAGCGGTCACTTCTCAAGTCACCGTCCTTAACTGCTGTAAGGAATGATTTGTAGGGTGGACAAAGTCCATCATGCGATCAATTGGTGAGGAAAGACGCTTCCGAATCCCGTCTCCACGTAACAACCAACACTCTACCATGACAACAACTACTCTCCCCCCATCAACTCAATTGCCCCCTTCTCAGCATGAATTTGCCCCAGTGATTCACCGCTTGGAAGCGGGCGGCGCAATGCTACCGGATACCCCAGAAAATCTCAAGCAAATTATTGGCATTTACAAAGCTTATGCCGTACCAATGGATTTCTACTGGCGTGATCTGCTGTACATTGCTGAGCGTGTCTTTTTGAACCCATTTGCCTTTTTTAAATACTTCTTACCAAAAGAGTATCTGGATCTGCATAACCATTACGCAGGAGACGATGCAGATCTGCGGGTTTGGCGTGGGGAAGCGACTGCCCATCCTGAACTCTTGGCATTTATGGAGAAAGGTGAAACCTTCAAAATGCCTAAGTTGTTGCACCACCTGTGCCATGATCGGATCAATATGGAATTTGCTGAAGCCTGTATGCGAGCTATGCTGTGGCATAGAGGAATGGGCGGAAAATTTGACCCTTACCTAGACACTGACGAATATAAAGCCAACGCAGATAGGGCAATTAAAGCTTACTTCCAGGGTAATCCGGTAATGTTGGGACTCTATAAGCTGTTCCCAGAGATGTTCCTTGAACAAGTGCGGCAACTGTCTTATTACAGTAACTTGGGATTGTTCTGGGAAGTAATGGCTCCAGTTTTCTTTGAAATGAGCGATCGCTATGACGCTGGGGATATCAAAAGCGTCCCTGAAGCAATGAACTTTCTCGTCAACGCCATCTTTGCAATGGCAGGTCGTCCGATTTACCATCACGTTCACATTCGGGGTGAAGTCTACGAAATTATCCCGAAATCTTGTGGTTTTATGTGGTTGTATGAAGCAGCATTACCTTATGTAGAAGCTGTTTTCTATCGCACGGCTCCGTTTCGGGGGACAAAATCCTACAATGCTCAGGCTAGGCAGGTTCCCAATGACCAAAAAGACTTCCACTACGGGATTCTTTATGCCGATGTGTTTCCTGTAGGTACAGCTGGCATTCCGCCGACACTGCTCATGCAGGATATGTTCCACTTTCTGCCAAAGTATCTTGTGGATTACTATCACCAGCACTGTCGGGGTGAAGATGACATGCTGATCCAACTAGGTATCAGTTTCCAACGCTCGATGTACGTAGTCACTTCTGCGGTGATTCAAGCATTGCGGACAGCCCTTCTCTATCCGTTAGATGATCCTAACCCAAAGCATCTCCAAGCGAATCGAGCTTTCTTTGAAGCCCAGATAGACCGATTCAAACGTCCGGAAGCTCGCTTGCGGGATGTTCAGTCACAGAACTACAGATAACCAGGAGTCAGGAGCCAGGAGTCAGAATGGCTCGCTTGTTCCCAGCCCCTGTGTTTAGACCTGGAAAAAACAGAACTTCTGCATTTTTATCCACAAATATCTCAAAACCCTATTTTATCCTATAGCATGGCTAATTTGAGAGGTTGGCGATCGCACCCTACAAGTTACTCACAGTAGCATTTTGACAGTTTTCCGAGATGTCTAGGAGGTTCTGGTGACTTCTGACTTCTGACTCCTGACTAAGGTGAAACACATGGCGGACATTGTTGATATTGCAGTTAGCGCTGGTTCTTTCCAGACTTTAGTCACGGCTGTCAAAGCTGCTGGTTTGGTAGAGACGCTGAAAAGCCCTGGTCCTTTTACTGTCTTTGCGCCCAATGATGATGCGTTTGCCAAGTTGCCAGTGGGAACTATACACACTTTGGTGCAGAATCTTCCCCAATTAGCAAGAATATTAACGTATCATGTCGTTCTTGGCAGGTTAACGGCGGCTGATATCGCCAAAGTCAATAGCTTGACCTCTGTTGAGGGGTCAGAGATCAGGATTGATACTAGTGATGGGTTTACAGTTAAAAATGCTACAGTCATAGCACCAGATATCGAGGCTGATAACGGTGTCATCCACGTGATTGACACAGTGATTCTGATGGGTTGAGTTAAGGAAACTGGAGCTTTTCGAGGTTGGTGAAAGTCCAACGGAAAAAGATGCGGTGAGTCCAGCCCTGAAGGCGGGTTTAGCGCCGTAGGGGACTGGCTTTAGCGTTAGCGACGAAGGAGCGTCACCCGAAGGGTATCTGCTGCCGTGTCCTCGTCTTGAGAGCTGCTTATATCATGTCCGCGCTTATTACTTGTAATAAAAGCACCCCACCCCCTACCCCTCCCCGCTCGCGGGGAGGGTAGACAAAGCACAGCTTTGGCGGGGTGGGGTGGAGTCGAAATTATAAGTGATTTACCGGACATGATATTAAACATAATCAAAGTACGTTTACGCCGCTTTGCCAAGATTTAAATTAGCGGAGGAACGTCCTATAACTTACATCTTGCACAATTAGTCCTAATAAAATTCCCAAAAATAAATTTTTCTGATCCTGAATAATTATAGGTTAGCAACAGATAAAGAATACTACTCTAGGCTGATGACGGTGTCATACAGGTGATTATCAGAGTGATCCGAATGTGGTAGCTGAGCTACCGCTCCTCAGTGTGAACTGATAGGTGCTTTAAATCTGGCAGTTCTACCAGCTCTACCACTTCTTTTTCTGTTTCCTTGATTGCCAAAGGTAATCGTAGAGGTTTGAGTTCTTCTATCCAGCAACTGGCGATCGGTAGAGTTTGTTCGAGATCTTCCAAGGGTCGAGGAATCACCATAACTGCGTTCAACTCCCCAATCCGTTCTGCCTCCTGCATTCCTGCTTCGATAGCCACGGCGACGTCTGTCACTGAGCCTCGAATAATGACCGTACATAAACCTGCACCAATTTTTTCATAGGCTGACAACTGAACCTCTGCTGCCTTCAGCATAATGTCGGCAGCAGCGACCATAGCAGGAAACCCCCGAGTTTCAAGCAGACCGATCGCTTGATGACTCAAGCGATTAGAACCCCTCCCTTGAGTCAGCTGGGCTATACGACTGCCAATAGGAAGGACTGCTTCCAGGTTGGGTAAGGGTCGGGCAATGACTAAACTTGAAATCAATTCACCAAATTGTGCAGCACTCTCCGCTCCCACTTCCACAGCTAAACGGACATCAGCTATTCCACCTCGCACGATGGCTGTACAATGACCACCACCAATTTTTTCATACCCGACTAGGGTCACGTCTGCCGACTTCAGCATCATATCAGCAGTGCCGACAATCGCCGGAAAACTGCGAGTCGATACTAAACCCAGTGCCCCGTCTTTAAGATTTTCTAAGCGCTTACTTTCCTCCATCTTAGCCCTCGACTAGAATATGCTGGTTACTGACTTAGCTACTGTTAGAGGAAGACTGTTCATTTGGAAGTGGAGCGGTTAAGGATTGTCTATAAGGCAACAGTGTTGATAATAGTTGATTCAGCTTAGCCTGCCCATAGACTTTAGTAGTAGAATCTGGTAAAGATTCTGGTTTAGTAGTAGAATCTGGCAAAGATTCTGGTGCTTGCTGATTTAAAGAGGAATGAGAGGCTGGAGTAGTTGCAGCCTCTCCGCCTTTGGTTTCGGCAATTTGATGACTTTTATCTCCAATCAGAGAAGCAGGCGACACCACTTCTCCCCACCCAATAGAGCTATTCAAAATTGTCGTTGCCGAACCAATGCAGGCATTAGCTCCAATCTTACAGTTGCCGACCATTAGAACTCCCGCGCCAATGTTTGCTCCTTCCTCCACTTCAATGGTTCCTTGGTAGGCATGCAAAATTGCTCCCATACCAATACAGACTCCCGCAGCAATTATAACCCGACTCTCTGGATCTGCTTGGAGTAAAACACCAGGCGCGATCACAGCACTGGGGTGAATAGTCACATTGCCACTAACGCAAAAATGGGAATTGTTCATGGGTTGCAGTGGCGGCAAATACATTGGAATGAGAACCTTTAGTAAAGATGGAAATAAGCTGAGAAAGGGGTCATTTATTTACTTGGGCGTTGGATAATTGCCTCTAGAACTCGGCGCTTGGCCTTGGGGTCAATGCCAAATAGACGCACGTATTCTCCACCATGGTTAGCTAGGCAATCTTCTAGGGCGGCTAGAGCTTCTGATTCCCGCTTGGTATCAATGGGGGTGCAACTTTGCCAAGAACTTGTCTGGAATCGACGCTTATCTGCATGCTCTGTACCAATTTGGTAACCTTGAGACAGCAACTG
>CAZZXJ010000109.1:0-7289 GCA_964657905.1 uncultured Stigonema sp. | reverse complement strand
ATCGACGCTTATCTGCATGCTCTGTACCAATTTGGTAACCTTGAGACAGCAACTGGCGGACTTGCTCCACTGCCTCTGAACTCAAGTGCGTACTCTGTACTTGGTGATTGAAACCGATGCCAGCATTGCTCACTGTTGCCTCCAAGGATTTATTGAGTTCATCACGAATCGCATTAATACAGACCAGATTGTCGGCACATTGATAGCCTGAGCGTAAAGCATTATTGATTCCCACCACATGGCTAGCAAATTGGCTGTCATTTTTATGCACATCAGGCAGCCGATCAGCCTGCTGCTGGTTGGTAATTATAGATCCCGAAGGAACATATTTGCCTGGGGGAATTTCTACATCTTGGAGCAGAGCATGCATCATTACAATGCAACCTTTCCCTACCCGGGCGTTAAAAACTGTGGAGCGAAAGCCGATAAAACAATCCTCTCCAACATAGGCTGGCCCATGAATTAATGCCATGTGGGTAATCGACGCATTATTTCCGATCCAGACCGAGTAGAAATTGTTGTCATCCCCTAAGACTTGACCACGCTCAAGACCGTGAATCACAACGCCATCTTGAACATTTGTTCCTTCACCAATATGGAAAGGACTGCCTTCATCTGCCCGGATGGAAGTTCCTGGAGAAATGAGAACGTTGGCACCAATTTTGACATCCCCAATAATATTGGAGAAAGAGTGAACATAAGCTGTTCCATCAATCTTCGGTTCGGCCAAATTTTTTGACCAAGGGGTAGGGGGAGCCGCATAACTACGGACTACCATAGATGAATTCCTCCTAACTGAAAACACAATGTAGATTGCACATGATTAAACTATCCCACATTATTTCAGTCGCATATTTTATGCAGACCAAGGAATGGTGACTGGTGACTGGGTATTGGATAAATTCCTCGTCCTCAGTCCCTCTCCAAAGCCTAACTATGCAAACTTGATGTGGAACAGCTTATTCAGAATCTCAAGACTAAGACGTGACGGGCGCAATTTGTGGGACTGCTATTGGTCTTTCTTACTGTAAAGGGGGCGATTGTCAACACTGACAGTATCAATAATCCCCACTGCCACAGCATCGATCGGACGCATTTCATTCCCCAGACTTAGACGAGCAGCACTGCCACAGGTGACAAGCACCCACTCGTCTACCCCTGCCCCCACAGTATCGGCTGCTACCTCGTATTTTGGTAGTGGCTGTCCTTTTTCATCCAGAAGCTGCAACAGTAATAGCTTGACGCCTCGGATACTGGGATCTTTATGAGTACTGACAACCGTGCCGATAACTTTAGCAATTTGCATTGTTCTATTTATGGTCTACCAAGGGGGCGAATCCCACTAACACTGTCTCGGAACTGCTCAACATCCTCGGTGTAACGAATGGGCAGAACGTACTCCAGATTTTCGTGGGGACGGGCAATAATATGGGTTGACAAGACCTGTCCTCCATTAACTCGTTTGACGGATTCTACACCAGCTGCTACTGAGGCTTGCACCTCCGAAACATCTCCTCTAACAATTACAGTGACTCGAGCGCTACCAATTTTTTCGTAGCCGACGAGGGTGACTCGGGCAGCTTTGACCATCGCATCAGCAGCTTCCACAACAGCCGGAAAGCCTAAGGTTTCGATCATTCCAACAGCAATTGCCATAATTTCTAATCTTTTATTTTGTGAATGTACGAAAGTGAAAAATCTTTGATGAATATTCAGTTGCCCCGTTACTCTTCACGGAACTGCACAACTGCTTCGGTGTAACGAATGGGCAGGACGTACTCAAGATTTTCGTGAGGACGGGCTATAATGTGGGTTGACAAAACTTCACCGCCGTTCACACGCTTGACAGATTCTACACCAGCTGCTACTGAGGCTTGCACCTCCGAAACGTCTCCCCGAACAATCACGGTGACTCGAGCACTGCCGATTTTCTCGTAGCCCACGAGGGTGACTCGAGCCGCTTTAACCATTGCATCAGCAGCTTCCACGATAGCCGGAAAGCCCTTTGTTTCAATCATTCCAACAGCAATTGGCATATTCTCCTCCAGAATCATTGCACAAATCTTTGACGATAAGTTTGACAGTGATCCCCGTCATGACAATTGTGACGGGGATCGCCATTCTTTAGATTCATCAAAGAATTTATGTATCTTAAATTAAGAATAGAGTTAACTATCTCACTTTGGCAACATAAGTTCCAACAATAGATTTGAACCCTAAGATCAGAAAAAATTATCTTTAAGAATATTGAAGCTTGTGTCCAATCCCACACTTAACAGTTGCTATAGTAGTATATGCTGCTTTGGATACGCCTATAAGCAATAGTTAAAGATTCTATTAATTATTTTGCTAGTTAAAAATGTTTCTTTGAAGGACATTGGGATTAGGCTGAAATAAAGTTAACATAAAATAATTAGCCAAAAATATTCATTACACTGCTCTTGGATAAGGAGTACGTAATGTCACCCATGCAACCTCACACAGAACAGCCCCCTCTCCTACTCTGGGAGAGGGGGAGAAGTATTTTTATACAACTTCTGACAAAAATGGGAGAAGGGGTTGGGGGATGAGGGTCCATAGAACTCTATAAAGAACCCTAAGACTATTTAGCTTGAGTTCTTAGGGGCTTCAATTACTGCTGAATCAATGGTAACTTCAATGGCTCAGTTTCTGCTACAAACAAGTTGGTGGGTGCCTTGTTATGGCTTAATTGGTGCCATTTTGACCCTACCCTGGTCTACTGGCATCATCCGTCGCACAGGTCCTCGTCCAGCAGCTTACTTTAACCTGCTAATGACTGTGTTGGCTTTTCTTCATGGCACATTTGTCTTAAGATCCATCTGGAGTCAAGAGTCTCAACAGTTAGTATTTCACTGGCTCAGAGCCGCAAATTTAGACCTCAGCTTTACTCTGGATATCTCAGCAGTGACCGTCGGGGCGATGGAATTAGTGACTGGTTTAAGTCTGCTGGCACAACTTTTTGCCCTAGGGTACATGGAGAAAGACTGGGCAATAGCCCGTTTATTTGCCCTAATGGGATTTTTTGAGGGAGCAATGAGTGGACTAGCAATTAGTAACTCTTTGCTGCTTACCTATGCTCTGCTGGAAATGCTCACTCTGTCAACCTATTTGCTAGTGGGGTTTTGGTATGCTCAGCCGTTGGTAGTGACGGCAGCGCGTGACGCCTTTTGGACGAAGCGGGTGGGAGACATCTTGCTGCTCATGGGAGTTGTAGCACTATCAACCTTGGCGGGAAGCTTGGATTTTCCTGACCTTTATGAGTGGGCAGAAACAGCAACATTGCCGGACACAGTCGCAACACTGTTGGGTTTAGCTTTGATTGCAGGTCCCACAGGCAAATGTGCTCAATTCCCACTCCACCTTTGGCTAGATGAAGCTATGGAGGGACCTAACCCAGCCTCAATCTTACGAAATTCCGTGGTGGTGGCTTGTGGTGCTTATGTGCTAATTAAACTCCAACCGATCTTAAACCTTTCGCCTGTGGTCCTGACGACCTTAGTAGTTATTGGTACCATGACGGCGATTGGAGCTTCTTTGGTGGCGATCGCCCAAATTGACATTAAGCGAGCCTTATCCCATTCAACGAGTGCTTACTTGGGGCTGGTATTTATGGCAGTAGGCACGCAATGGACAGGTTTTGCCCTGCTATTGCTATTTAGCCATGCAATTGCCAAGGCACTTTTATTCATGAGCGTTGGCTCAGTGATTCAGACAACAAACAACCAAAACCTGACGGAATTTGGGGGAATCTGGTCACGGATGCCAGCAACAACAACAGCCTTTGTGGTCGGGTCAATGGGTTTGATTGGGCTGCCACCACTGGGAGGCTTTTGGGCACTGCAACTAGGAGTCAGTGACTTTTGGACCGCTCAACCCGCGCTTGCGGGAGTTGTGTTATTGGTCAATGGTCTGACAGCGTTGAATTTAACCCGCGTGTTTCGTCTTGTTTTTTTGGGTCCACCTCAGCCGAAGACGAGGCGGACACCAGAGGTTGCTTGGCCCATGGCTGTGCCAATGGTGTCTTTAATAGTCTTCACCTTCCTAGTTCCTCTGTTAATGCAGCGTTTGTCTTTGCTGCCAACGTGGGATTATGTAAATAAAACATCTGTGGTGCTGCTGGTAATATCAACCTTAGTCGGCTACGGTATTGGAGCTACTATGTATCTGCAGAAGGCATGGTCGAGATCGATGCTACGGCCTTTGAGAGTGGTACAGGACTTATTGGGCTATGACTTTTACATAGATCGACTTTATCGCCTGAGCGTGGTTTTAGGGGTGACAACGATTTCTCGATTGAACGCTTGGTTTGACCGCTATGTGGTTGATGGGATGGTTAACTTTGTTGGCTTGTCCTCTATTTTTAGTGGTGAGCAGCTCAAGTACAGCACCTCTGGTCAGACCCAAAGCTATTTACTGACGATCCTCATGGGTGTCAGTCTCTTGGGCTTACTAATAACTTGGTCCGTGTGGTAGTTTAGGAGCCAAATGATGCTCAGTCCTTTGATTTGGATATTAATATTAGGTGCAGCGCTGATCGGATTCTGGCCTCGCCCCTTGACGCCCACTCAGTCCCGCCGCGTAGCTTTGGTTGTGGCGAGTCTTGCACTCGTTTGGACAGCTGTTCTCGTTTGTCTATTTGATCCGACCACTCCAGGGCAACAGTTCCAAGAATATCTTCCTTGGATTAAAACCTTAGGTTTGAACTATAAACTGGGCGTCGATGGTCTGTCTTTGCCTTTAGTGGTTTTAAACAGTCTTCTGACTTTGATTGCGATCTCAAGCAGTGAGCAGTCTGTCCCACGTCCTCGGCTGTATTACAGCTTGATTCTACTGCTTAGTGCTGGAGTTGTAGGAGCCTTCCTGGCTCAGAATTTATTGCTGTTTTTCCTCTTCTATGAACTAGAACTGATTCCCCTGTATTTGTTGATTGCGATCTGGGGTGGTTCTGAGCGTAACTATGCAGCAACCAAGTTTCTAATTTATACTGCTGTTTCTGGCATCCTGATTCTGTCAGCATTCCTGGGTCTAGCTTACGCTAGTGGCTCCTCTAGCTTCGACTATGCCGCCCTGCAAGCTCACGGTATACCCTTGGGACAGCAATTCTGGCTGTTAGGGGCGCTGTTGGTAGGATTTGGAATCAAGATTCCTCTAGTTCCCTTCCATACTTGGTTGCCGGATGCACACGTTGAAGCCTCGACCCCCATTTCAGTACTGCTAGCGGGTGTGCTACTGAAATTAGGAACTTATGGTCTACTGCGGTTTGGGTTCGGATTGTTTCCAGAAGCGTGGGCAGTCTTAGCTCCCATGCTTGCGACTTGGGCAGCAGTCAGTGTGCTTTATGGGGCTTTCATGGCGATCGCTCAAAAGGACATGAAAAAAATGGTTGCCTATAGCTCCATCGGTCACATGGGCTATGTACTTTTGGCTGTATCTGCCGCGACGCCCTTAAGCATTTTAGCGTCTATTTTTCAAATGATCAGCCACGGTCTGATCTCAGCCCTGCTGTTTCTGCTGGTGGGCGTCGTTTACCAAAAGACGGGTAGCCGCGATCTAGATATCCTGCGTGGACTATTGAACCCACAAAGGGGCTTACCCCTGATTGGTAGCTTGATGATTTTGGGGGTAATGGCTAGTTCCGGCATCCCTGGAATGGTGGGTTTTATTTCGGAATTTTTAATCTTTCGAGGCAGTTTCCTAGTCTTTCCGATCCAAACTCTGCTGTGCATGGTCGGGACGGGCTTAACAGCGGTTTACTTGCTGCTGTTAGTTAACCGTGCCTTTTTTGGACGACTTGTGGTAAAGGTTGTGTTGCCACCGGTTTACTGGAGCGATCGCGCACCAGCAATGATTTTGGCTGTCCTGATTGTCGTTCTGGGATTACAGCCAAGCTGGATAGTGCGCTATAGCGAGACGACAACAGATGCCCTGATGGCACGAGTGCCAAACGCTCAAATTTCTAAGGTTGCTAGCCGTCCTCATACCGTTTCTCAAGAGTCCCCACAATGATCGACATCCACTTGAAATCTTCCAAGCATCCCTTGAAAGCGTACATTGAGCGGCTGAACAAGGGAGATGCCTTGCTCCCTGATACCAAGGAAAATGTGCTTGAGGTGGTTGGAATTCTCAAAAGCTACGGTCTAGTGCTGGAAGCTTACTACCAGAATCTCCTCTATATTGCTGAGCATCAATTCTTAGTACTTTTTCCCTTTTTCAAATACTTTAATGGTAAGGTTTCTCTAGAGAAGTTGCTGCGCCACTGGTGGCACGACCGGATTAATTTTGAATACGCTGAGTACTGCATGAAAGGGATGCTCTGGCACGGGGGCGGAGGTCTAGATAATTACTTAGATTCTCCAGAATTTACTCAAGCCGCCCAGCAGGCAATCCAGGTCAAAATTAAGAACAATTTCCTGCTCAAAGTACTGCACCGCTTGTTTCCAGCGTTTTTGCCAGAACAGATACGACAACTGGCTTACTACAGTACCCTTGGTCAATTCTGGCGGGTGATGAGTGAGATATTCATTACTCTATCCGATCAATATGACCAAGGGAAAATTCAGTCCATTCCCCAAGTTGTAGCGTATATTCAGACGGGTTTAGTTGCCGCCGCTAATTTACCCATTACCTATGCAGTCACTCTTGGGGACGAACTCTATGAAATTATTCCTAAATCTGTAGGTTTAACATTCCTGGCAGATGCCGCAGTACCCTATGTAGAGGCTATTTTCTTTCGAGGTACACCCTTTTCTGGTACCGTCTCGTACAACGCCCAAGCCTATCAAATTTCCCCAGACCAAAGCCGATTTACCTATGGGGCTCTCTATGCCGATCCTTTACCAATTGGTGGTGCTGGGATTCCACCCACCTTACTGATGCAAGACATGCGTCATTTTTTACCTGAATATCTCCGCAATATTTATCGCCATAGCCTTCGGGGAGAAGATGACTTACTGGTACAAATTTGTCAAAGTTTCCAAAAATCCATGTTTTGCGTGACTACAGCCACGATTTTTGGACTAGCGCCCTATCCCCTAGATACCGCTGACCTAGAGCAACAACGAGCGAATCAATCCTATTTAGAAAATTGGATGGATCGCTTTCTCAATTCTCGCTTACAAGATATTCAATTCAGCTAGATTACCGCAGACCCTTGATTTTTAGATGAAACTTTTAGATGAAGATATTGGCGCTTTTTGACCGAATAATATCATGTCCGTCTGAATAGTTACAATTAAGTTTGTAGTTGCGCTGTCTTCGCATCTTCTCAA
>CAZZXJ010000108.1:2973-13194 GCA_964657905.1 uncultured Stigonema sp. | reverse complement strand
TGACAAAGGACAAATGACAAATTTCTTAAATGACATGTAAGTTAAGGAAAAGGGTAAATAAAAATGTCAATTGTGCGGCTAAAGCAAATAAGTAGATGACGGCCCTAGGTTTGAAAATTGATAACATTAAACCAATACCTTTAAAGTCAATCATTGGTCCAAATACCAGAAAAGCCAACAAGGAACCACTGGTAAAGGTGGAAGCAAAAGACAGGGCAAAGAATGAATCAACTGTCGAACAAATTGACACCATTGCTGATAATATAAGCATCGCAGCGATTGAGCTGACTGGACCTGCTCCCAGACTGAGGATAAGATCACGGGGTACCAGTACTTGAATAGCAGCAGCAACAGCACTTCCTATAACCAACACCGCCCCCAATTCCCGCAATTCCTGCACGGTATTATCCACTAAAAGTCGCAGTTTATCCGACAGCGATTTACTAGGGCTTGTATCTGTCATAGTCGTTGCAGGCAGGGCATTTACATCCATCCGCAGGGTTTGACCTGCTGTTCCTCCTAGCAAATAAGTCCCTGATTGTAACAAAGTAGGTATGGTTGCTTCCTGTTGTACCAGGTAATTTCTCTTAAGGCGTTTAGGTTCAGAATTAGGGGGTGGGTTAAATTTCAGATAACGAGCGATCGCAGGTTGCAATATCGGAGTCAGATTCTTTTGAAAACTGAAGACAAAAGCAACAATAGTTGCGATCAATAGGGTAAACACGACTCGTAACACTACTATTTCTGGCTGATCGCGAAATGCCGTCCAAGTTGCCCAAATGACGATGGGGTTAATTGTCGGCGCTGCTAGCAAAAAGCCAATTGCCACTGGTGTGGGTACTCCCTGCATCAGCAACCGCCGTGCTACTGGCACGTTGCCACACTGACACACAGGAAACAAAAAGCCGATCAAGCTACCTACTAAAGCACCCAGTAGCGGATTTTCAGGCATTTTTTCCACCAGTTTGCGCTCATCGACAAAAAATAGCAGCAAACTGGAGAACAAAACTCCCAGCAACAAAAAAGGCATCGCCTCGACTAGCAGACTAAGAAATAGGGTGAAACCATTGTTCAACTGATTCATGGGTGTCGCAGTCAAAAGCGTGTTGTGTTTTAAAGTTATGCCAAGTCATTCTAGCGAAATGATGAACACAAACAGGTTAAGGAAAACTGAGCATCTATACAAAGTAGTCAGCAGATTATTCTGTTTGTCGTAGCGCTAGTCTACTCTTAGCAGTGCTCCCTTGCAAGGAAGTGCGTGTTGTGGGCTACAAAGCAATTAATAGCTATAGATAGCTATTTTTGCCTGATGGCATCTGCTGACTATGACTTGTATTCCTAGATTGTCAGACTTAAGAAATGGTTCCTATTGACAACCGTAAGCATCTACCTACACAATCAATACTTTACCTACTTATTTTTACACATACAGCAATTTTGCTTGATATTATGTTGTGGTAGACGCATTTTCATCAATGATTCACAGTTTTTAAAGATTTGGGATCGCCTATTGGGCATAGGGCATGGGGCATAGGGCATGCCCCCTACCTCATAGAGTAGAGACTGGCAGATGATGAAAATGCTAGTTTATTGGTTAGGGATTTTCAACTTCATGTCTGTCTTTATACAAATCAGTGTTTTCAGTGCCACAAGAATTCAGTTCGGAAATATCACCGCCATTTTTGTCTGTTGGGAGCGATCGCGATCTTAGTTTAGAGTCAACCCTCCAAGAACTACCACTGTACAACTTTTCAGTGGAAGTAGGGACACAGCAGTGCTATGCCCCTACTGGGGTGGAAGTTGCTAAATTTTTTGAAAAAAACCCATTGCTACCTGGAGCAATCTTGGTCGAAGAGGGGAAGTACATAGGGATGATTTCGCGACGGCGACTGTTAGAATTGTTAATTTGTTCCTATAAACAAGAGTTGTTTTTTAATCAACCGCTAGGCGATCTCTACAGCTATGCTCGCGCTGCAATTTTGCTGCTTCCCGATACTACGCTGATTTTGACAGCCATGCAACTGACATTGAGGAGATCGCCTGAACTTTTGGCAGAACCAGTGGTAGTGCAAACAGCACTTGATACCTACAGGTTATTAGATGTGCAGGAATTAAATGTCGCTTCTTGGCAAATTCAGGGAATAGAAACTCAGGTACGGTATGAACGCAGCCAAGGCCAAATGATTCAGAATGATAAGATGGCGAGTTTGGGGCGTTTAGTGGACGGAGTGGCACACGAAATTTTAGACCCCGTAAATTTTATTTGGGGTAATTTAACTCATGTTTCCAACTACAGCCAAGACTTGATTAAGCTGGTAGCAGCTTACGCTAAAGAATTAGGCGATGCTTCTAGTAAAATAAACCATGTCAAACAAGAGATTGAATTTGATTTTTTAGAACAAGATTTGACAAAAGCACTTGCTAGTATCCGCACTGGGGCAGAAAGGTTAAAAAAGCTCGTCATCGGTTTACAAAACTTTTGTCATATCGATGAAGTTCATCCGAAGCCTGCCGATTTACACGCTTGTATAGATAGTATTATTTTATTAATAACTAGCCGGATTCGTGGAGAAATTGAGATAACGAAAAACTACGGACATCTCCCTCCCGTATATTGCTTTACAGGTGAATTAAATCAGGTGTTTATGAATATTTTGAGTCACTCTGTGGATGCATTGCTCAATGAGGCAGTGCGACATCAGTTAAATCTAGAGTCTACAAAAACCGCTCACAAACCGCAAATTCAAATTACTACAAAAGTCATTTCACAAGCAGCTACCAAAACAGATGCACTTCTTTCTCGTTGGGTTTCAATTTGCATTGCTGATAATGGTCTGGGAATGTCTCAGAAGTTACAACAGCAAATTCTTGAATCTTTTTCTGATCAGAAACGGGCTGATAAAGAAACCAGCTTAGCACTAAGTTATAGAATTGTAACGGCAAGACATGGGGGCAAACTAAATTTCCGTTCACAACTTGGCATAGGTACTGAATTTGAAATTCTGTTACCCTTGCTATGATTCATATAGATCATGGGTGCTCGCTGCACTTAGTATCTCAGTCTAGTTATAATAGAAGATTACATTTAGCAAACTTTTTAGCAGAAAGCTATTTAGTGGAGCGATAATTTAATATATAAGCACAAAGTACCTCATATGTCGTTTGCCTCCTGCTCCTGTTGTGTCGCTGTCCTCAATCAACAACGGGAGCAAAATATCTCCCATCACAACCAATCCGAGGATGTCCCAGTCAACAACAGCAAGAACTCTTCTAAAAACTGTACTGTGGTTGAAAATGGTCGGGTTGTCGTTAAACCTGTGCAACCACCAGTTAATGAGACTGCTGAGTAGTTATTCAATTAGGGGTGTAGGAAAGTCAAAAGTCAAAAGAAAAATAAATTTAATTTTTCAAGGGTCTTTTCTGAAGCGTTTTGCCTTGGTTATCTTGACTTGTTTACACCCTTACACCCCTTCATCAAGAGGCACAACATCGTGGAAGTACTGATAATCGATGTAGCGGTGTCCTGCGGCTGTTTGGTGAATGATATCTACAAACCGATGGTTCCACAGGATATCTTGAGCAGCATAGGTATGGCGGGCATGAACGACCTGGGCAACTGTTTCATCAATGCCGCTGAGGGAGATAATAATTGTAGTATTTGTCTGAATTAATGACTCTGCTGTCATGCCATAAATTGGACTAGATTCATTGATCGGGTGTAATCCTACCCAGGTTAAAGTGAAGCTAGGTGAGCGGTGTCTCAGTAATTGCAGGTCGTAGATTCGACGTATATGCTGCCCTTCAACAGTGACTTCGTCGCGCATAAGATACACCTGCATCTGCGCCTCTAGAATCAGGTTGCGGCGCAGGTTAGCGGTGCGAAATATTAAGGTGGGGACTCCCTCATAGGGGGCAATCACCGCAACACAGCTAAACACTGCACGCGCAGTTGGTTTAGAGAAACGGGCGAACGCTAGTCCGGTAAGGACAGCCAATTGCACCATACCTGTCATCGCTTCAAAAGTGACAATGGTATTGGCGTAAATTGTTTTGGGATACATCGAACCGTAGCCAATAGTTGCTAAAGTTTGAACGCTGAAAAAGAACAAATCTAAAAAAGAGCCAGGTTTTGCGTTGGCAACACAATCTCCTTGTAACATGTAAAGCAGGGCGTACAAGACATTCACCACTACATAATAAACAGCAATGAGCGTCAGAAAGACTGACCAAGGAAGCGTCAACAGTAGATGGTAGGGGTCACGCCAATAGGAATACCAAGCATTGATACCCGCGATGTGAAAGTGTCCATCCTGGATTTTGATGTGAACTCGTTGTCGTCGGTTCCTTAAGGATCTTTTTAGTCGAAATTTCATCGGGAGTAGCTATAAGAACTGCTTAGGGTAGGCAATATTGCCCACCCTACTACCAACTTACTTCCTGACCAACTACTTAGCTTCTCACTCTTTGGTGTGTTTGTCGGTGGAAGTGCGCTCAAACCACTCCTGGTATATTTTCTGGCGTTCCTCATCTTCCACAACAATTGTCACTCTTACCTTCTTGCAACCGTGATTTCGCTCAAGGGCGATCGCATTTAAAAGTAAACTAGCAATTTTAGGTGAGTTGAATTCACCACTCACACTTAAGCCGCTGTCAATACTGGCAAAGTCAACTTTTTCCTCTTCTGTAAACTTAATTTCCGAAATTTCCTCTTGCCCTAAATCAATTTCTGCTAGCTGTTTTCGTTCTGGGCTAACTTGTTCTATAATAAGTTTCTCATGCCGGACTGGAACCTGTATCATCCGGGTTTCGATTTCTTTGCGAACAATTACCTCTCCAATTTTACGCTTGCTACGATCAACGACTAATCTTTCTCCTAGCAAACGAATAATTTCTTCTTCTACAGGTTCTATATTTTCTGTCACAACTGAGGGAATATCGCTATTTTCTATCACAACTGAGGGTAGATCGCTATTGTTATCGGTCAGTAGATCGCTAATTTTATCGGTCGCTACTGCTGCGCTTGACCTTATGTTGTCAGTCTTAGCTTCCTGATTAATTGAATTTTCTTCCATGTCGCCAGTTGGGTTCTCTATTTCTGTATATTCAGGTAGCTCCTCTAATTGGGAACTCTCTATGTTTGTAAAAATACGTTGAATCTGTGAATCAATTTTTTGAACTACATTGCTTCTTAACCGAAAGCAACGGTTTTTTTCTCGATCTACCGTTTTAGCTACGACAAAGCTTAGTTGACGATTAGCATCGACAATTAAATCTCTGACCTCACCTATTATGTAACCTTGTTTATCTACTACAGCATACTTTTTTACTTTTTTCCTCAAACTTTCTAGCAAGGTACTTATTCTGTCGCTTTGTTTTAAAGTATAAGCGTTTAAAGAAACCATTTTTTTAGCCGTTGGAAAAAATTCAATTTTTTATTTATGAATAAGGAGTCAGGAGCCAGAATATTTCACTTACGGGTAGTCAATAATTCGTTAAAACCCCATCTCCTGACTGCTGAACGGCAGTCGCGTGACTGTCGAGGAACCCGCTGTTAGCGCCAGCCTCCTTCTGACTCCTTTCATATTTAACTTTTAATTAGTCATTAGCTATTAGCTATTGACTAATAACCAATGACTAATGACAATTTGTGAAGTTTAATTTTAGGGATTTCTAGAAAATAAAATATCCCATCCATAAGCCGATCAATCGTATCATTCGTAAGTAAGGGCGGGGGTACCCCGCCCCTACAATTTGGGGCAATTTATTTCTTGGTGTTCCCTTAGCGCTCTTCAATCGGTAGACCTGGGGCTTTCACATCCAATTCTTCGCGACGAATTGTGTCTTGAGCCTGAACTGTTTCTTGGTCTACGACTTTGCTGACTCTGACTTCTTCACGGACAAAGGCTTCTTTGCGAACTTCAGGAGTTTCTTCGTAGATTTCTACGCGAGCAACTTCGCCTTCACGGAAGTTAGCCTCGCCAGGAGCAACAGCTCTACCTGCGTCGTCTGGAGTTACGCGCTCAACAACGACGCGCTCTTTTTCTACCGGAACTGCAACCCGTGCAGTCTCAGTTTGAACTTGCTTGCCAATTGTTACTTCCCCTGTTTTCTGACGCTTTTTACTGGCAATCAAGCGTTCTTCATACAGTCTGAGGGTTTGATGATCCTGGTCATTTAGCCCGTACAAAGAAGGCTCTTGCTCGTAAGCGTAGCTATCGCGGTTATAAGTCGGAGCAGTGGTGGGCTGCTGAGTCGTCTTAGGTTGAGTAGGTACAGTAGGTTGGGTAGGTGCAGCTGCACCTAGACCGCCGGCGGCAACTGCACCTAGACCAAGTGATTCTCCTAATACTGCTGATGTATTTAGAGGCGCTGATGCTTCTAAAGGTTGGTTGTAGTCTCTGGGATTGCGATATACGCCACGTACCCGCTCTTCGTAGTCGTAATCAAGAGTCTGGTTCTCATCGAACTCAGGTAGGTTTTCGGCTTGCTCTCTTGTCATCCCAACAGCAAAAACGCGACCAGCACCATAATCGACGCGAGAGCGACCTATTGGTAACAATACTTTCTTACCAAAAATCCAGAAGCCTAAGTCAACTACCAAGTAGCGGAAATGTCCTTCCTCGTCCACTAATACGTCACCGACACTGCCGATTTTTTCATCGGTTCCATCTGCATAGACACCCAACCCCTTAACATCATTACCTTGAAATGTATCGCGGTAGTGTGGATCAAAATCTGCAATTTTATAAAGAGCCATAATCTTTCCCCTCAAACTGTTTTCATCTACTTAGGACTAAACTAAGAAATTATCTAATAAAAATCATCTTCCTTACGACTGAATAAACTTAACAATTGATATAGTTTTGTTTATTTTAGTCTAGAGAATTTACATTTTTTAAAAAATTACCAATTGGGTGTTTTTATAACACCTATCTTTTCTAAATACAGTATTTAGGGCAGATATTAATATCTGCCCTAAATGTGCAATTTTTAATTAAAAATCCAATCTGAGTTTTTGGTTAAACTGCTTAAACACGGTCGATAGGATTTGTACCGGCTTGATTTATCGGTAAATCACCTTCAGTTTTAATATCTAACTCTTCTCGGCGAATTGTATCTTGTGCTTCAACCGTCTCGTGTTCTACGATTTTCTTGACTCGCACTTCTTCACGTACAAAAGCCTCTTTATGAATCTCAGGCGTTTCTTCGTAAACTTCTATGCGTGCAACTTCCCCTTCTTGGAACTTCAGTTCTGTTGAATCTACTACTGCGTCTGCTCCTGTTGGTGTAACTCGTTCAATGACAACACGCTCTTTATCAATCGGTACAGCAACCCGTGCTGTTTCCGTTTCAATGTGCTTGCCAACTGTTACTTCCCCTGTTTTGACACGGGTTTTGCTAGCAATTAGTCGTTCTTCATATAGTTTTAAAGTTTGATGGTTCTGATCATTTAAATTGTAAAGGGATGGTTCTTGTTGGTAATTGTAGGTGTCGCGATTGTAATTTACATTGCTGGAAGCTGGACGATAAGCTCTGCGTACCTGCTCTTCATAATCGTAATCAACGGTCATGCTCTCTTTGTATTCAGGCAGACGTTCCACTTGCTGCTTGCTGAGTCCATCCACATAGACTCGCTTGGCGTTATAATCGATGCGGGAAAGACCAATGGGTAGTAATATTTCTTTAGTGAGAGAATTAAATTGACTGTCTATAACTAGATAACGAAAACGACCTTCCACATCCACCAGCGCATCAGCGATGGGACCTACTTTCTCTCCACCTTCTGTGTAGAGGCTCAAAGCCTTGATGTCGTCACCACCAAACGTTTCTTTGTAATTTGGGTCAAAGTCGGCAATTTTGTAGAGAGGCATAAAATTGTTACCAAGCTCAATTAAAAAGTAGCTATTTTTACTATAAAAAATAATTTGGTTGTTTTCATCCTGCTGCCGACTTAATTTAATTGATAAAGATTAGCCATTTGTGATGAATTTTTAGCCAATAGACTAATGACTAAGTCCAAATGTATATTCCTAAAGATTGAATATTATTGATTAGAATTGAAACTTGCCCGTTGCCGATGATTTTCACGCAGAAAATTTACTTAGGAAATTAAACTCATCCGTATCCTAGAAGGGATAAGATTCCTTGCTTAATTTTTAGAAAAATGTCTGGTCAACCTTGGTTATCACAGTTACAACAACATCGAGCGATCGCAGTGATCCGTGTTCAAGAATTCTCATTGGGACGCCAAATGGCTTTAGCTGTAGCATTTGGGGGAATGCGGTTAATTGAAATTACCTGGGATAGCGATCGCGCCCCTGAATTAATTGCCCAACTACGTGCTGAATTACCAAGCTGCACCATTGGCACGGGTACACTATTCAATTTGCAGCAAATGCAAGAAGCGATCAACTCTGGGGCGCAATTTCTCTTTACTCCTCACATTGACTTAGCAATGATTCAAGCTGCTGTGGCTCTAGGTGTACCAATTATACCCGGAGCGCTCTCCCCCACAGAAATCATCACAGCTTGGACTAGTGGCGCAAGTTGTGTGAAGGTGTTTCCTGTACAAGCAGTGGGAGGATCTCACTATATAAGAAGTCTACAAGGACCACTGGGGCATATTCCCTTGATTCCAACAGGGGGTGTCACCTTTGACAATGCCAAGGAATTTTTACTTGCAGGGGCAGCAGCAGTTGGTTTGAGTGGTCAATTATTTCCCAAAAAACTTGTAGCAGCCCAAGATTGGGAGGCGATCGCGAAACTCGCTAAAAACTTGATGCAGCAGTTGATATCTCAAACCTAATTTGGGAACTATAGAGGTGGACAAATTAGGATTACTACAGAAGTAACACCAGAAGAGAAGAATGTGTTAATTCGGATCGCCGACAATGGCATAGGATGTAAAACAAAAAATATTTGACCAATTTTTCACTTCCAAATCTGTAGGAAAAGGAACTGAATTAGGTTTAGTGATCGCCTATTCTATTGTGGTATAAAAACACGGGGGAACTTTAACTTGCAAGTCGAAGTTAGGAGAAGGAACAGAGTTTTTCATTAATTTGGCAATATTGCAATCTTAAGTCAGAAAAAACTTAGCAAAATTGCAGCAATAAAATGGGAATTATAGGACAAAGCTAAATGGTCTGCCATGAAAAGTCTGATTTCTCCTAACTGGGTGCGTCCCTTGAAACTATTTCTCATTGTTTTATTGACATTGATCACGCTTAGTGTTAACAACGTTATGGTTTTGGCAGAACCAAAAAACCAGAAGATTGTAGAAACAATCAAGACCCTGCAACAATCAGATCAGCGCTGGATTCAAATTAACCTCACAACGCAACGGTTAACTGCTTGGGAAGGTGGAACACCTGTCTATGCATTTGTTATTTCTTCTGGAAAGAAATCCACCCCCACTCTCACCGGTGTTTTTAACATTCAATCCAAGCACAGATTTTCGCGGATGCAGGGCGAAGACTATGACGTTCCCAATGTCCCATATGCTATGTACTACCAGGGTAACTATGCCATTCACGGAGCATACTGGCATCGAAAATTTGGCACACCAATCAGCCACGGCTGCGTTAATATAGCACCCGATCACGCTAAATGGTTATTTCAATGGGTATCGCTAGGAACTCCAGTGATCATACAGAAGTAGTCAGGAAAGCAGAACCAACCAAATCAGCCAAAAGGCTGTTTCATAAGAGCACCTTTTGGCAATTTGGCAACTACTCAAATTGAGACAAAAGTATCGTAGATGAATTGATGCGGTCTTGCTAAGACATAGCACAAACAACCTAAAACCTCCTCTTGCCCGGTTAGCTACCGGGTTCTTTTTCATGTCAGTTTGTCTAGTTTAGCTGGGTCGCGAATAAACATGTAGGATGGGCAGTGCCCAACTTGTTCAGCTATTTTCCCCCTTTTTAAATAGTAGTAGTAGGGTGCGCTTTACCCTTGGGGGGGAAAGTCTGATCTGAACAGTATTGAGGATTGCTTAGGTAGTAGGGTCGGAAGTGGTGAGTTTATAGTTGAGATTGTGTTCAAGGTCAACGTTGTAGTTAAAGTCGTAGACACAGTCAAGGTCTTAGTCAAGGTCAACGTTGTGGTCAACGACAGCATTGTCGTCAAGGTCAAAGTCCTAGTCAAGAACGGGTCGGAGTCAAGGTCAGAATAACTTCTGGTACTCATAAAACTGCTGCATCTGCTGATTAGCAAAGG
>CAZZXJ010000108.1:0-2873 GCA_964657905.1 uncultured Stigonema sp. | reverse complement strand
CCCGCCCCTACAAAGTCCGAATTGTTATTAACTCAACTGTGCCACGAGTTGATTTTCCATCAATGTTTCAGTGGTCAATAAGTCCTCAACTGTGATTCGCAAAAAGCGTTGGTCATCAACTTCAAAGAAAATTTTGATCCGATCGCTTCCAGGATAACCAAGCGGTGTCAGTTGGGCAATTGTTCTGGCACCATCTTTGTCGTTGAGGGGTTTGATACTAGTTTGACTGCTGTCAAGACGGCGAGTAATCAGGCGATCGCCATCAAAATAAACTTCGGTACTGCCTGTATCGGCTCCCAATTCTCCCATAATCAATTCAATGCTGGGCTGACTTTCTATAGAAGCGCCCAAGACTAACTCCACAGGCTGACTCATTGGGAAAGCCTGCCCAGCCCTAATGATCGGATGCCAGTTGTGGCGGTTGTGGCGGCGATCCCAGTAGCGAACGCCGTAGCTGTGGTAGAGAAAATCTTTCAGTTCTACCCCCTGGGCCAGATGTAAAGCGCCTTGGGCAATAGCTTCAAAAGGACGTTCGCAACGAATTTTGTCGGGTTCAAAATACTGCTGTACCCATGTTTGTACCACTGGTAGTTGCACGGTACCACCGACTAACAAAACTGCGTTAATATCAGAAGCTTCGATTCCCTGGCGTCGCGCTTGCTGCAAGAGAGTCATCATCGACTCATCTAATAACTCAAAAAACGAGTGTTCTTGCAGGATAGTTTCTAGGGTGTCGCGGTTGATTTCTAGTTCATAGCTTTCAAATGTCTCATCGTTGAAATAAACCTCACTCGCCTGAGTTTGGCTTGATAGCTGAATTTTCAAGCGTTCTGCCAATCTGATTGTGAGGGGACTGACCACCAGCCCTTGAGTTTTGGCAAAGTAATCAACCAGCCAATTATCAATGTCAGTACCGCCTAAATTTTGTCCAGCTTTCGCCAGTACACGGGCGGTTTTTACTTTTTGCTTTGAATCTTCGCGCAAAGACTTGTTACCCCACTTGAGAAGGAATCCCAAGGGCTTTTGAGTTGCTTGTACGCTTTTATCCAACTGTACAAGGGATAAATCCAACGTTCCGCCACCAAAGTCTATTACCAAGAGAATTTCTTGGTCTGCCATGCCATATCCCAAAGCCGCAGCTGTGGGTTCATCCAACATGCGCACTTGTTCTACAGGGAGGGCTTGGCAAACGAGTCCTAACCAGTGGCGATAGGCTTCAAAGCTATCTACAGGGACAGTTAACACCAGAGACTCTAAATCACCTTGCAGCGATGTCAATTGCGAAATCACCTGGGTGAGATACCATTGTCCTACTTGCTCAAAGGTGACTGTCTGTTTATCTAGTTCGGGTAAGAAACCTTGGATACTTGCGCCGATCCCGCGTTTGAAACTGCGGAAAAATCGCGGATCGTTTTTCAAATCTAGACCGCGATCGCGCACTTGTTGCCCGACTATAACTTGTCCGCGTGAAGCATCTTCTACATAAACCAAGCTGGGAATTAATGGAGGATTCAGACTCTGTTGAATTGATAACCCTGGTATGCTAACTGTTTCTGGCTGTTGAGTTACGGGGTTCCAGCGAGTAACGACTGTGTTGCTTGTACCAAAATCGATTGCTATTACCATAATTTCTTAATTATCTTATACCAAAATTACCGAAATAATGGATTAAAACGTAGCAAAACCCCATCACCGCCCATGAGGCTGCCCTTGTCTTTGCGTAAAATTATTTTCCCATGAACCACCAAGAGCGCAAATGGGCGATCGCCTCTTCCTTGTGTTTGGCTTCGACTTCTATCCAAGGTGCGAATCGGTACACACTTGGCATAGCGGTGATCAAGTCGCTGTGTTTTCTGTCTTGGAAAGCCTCTTCACCGTTGGAAATATGGACTAACTGCCAATCGGGGTTAGCCCAAGTTTCTCGTGCTGCATAAAACATTTCTGCCACACTCTGATCGTCGTAACTATCTAAGTGTTCATGGCAAATATGGTGATGAGCATCGAATACCATTGGTATACCAGTACGTTGGCATACTTCTAAAATTTCACTTGCACTGTAAGCGTATTCGTCATTTTCTAAAGTTAAGCGGCTTTTCATTGGTTCTGGGAGTTCCGAAATGATCCGCACCAGTTTATCCGCACGTTGTGATTTACCGCCATGAATGTTCATCAATGACCAAGAGGAACGTGGTAAACCCAGTAGATCCAGTGTGCGGGCGTGTCGTTCTAAAATTTTGATGCTTGTTTCCACCACTTCTGGTGTATCCGAACTTAGCACAACAAACTGATCTGGGTGCAGTACCATTCTGACGCTCAATTCTGCCGCTTTTTGCCCAATTTTGGCTAAATCTGCGCTCATTTCCTCTAATATATGTGCGCCCATTTCGTCCTCCAAGTCACTTAGAGGAAATAAACCAGAGGGCATTCGATAAAGCTGAAGCTTGTGTTCCTGACAAAAAGACAATCCCCCATCCAAGCGCTGCAAGTTATCCCGATAAAGTTCTCGGAGGGTAGCTTCGCGTTTCTCTAAAGAGAATTGTAAGTAGCGCGTACGCGTTATTGTTCGGAAGCGCACCTGTTTGGAAAAGGTAATGCAAACCAGCCCTAATTGGGGCAGAACACTTTTTTGCCGTTGCTTTGGATTAGGTAATTTCGCGTTAATCCCTAATAGGGATTTGGATTGCTGCATTGCTGATACCCACCTATTTCAATTTCAATCCCTGATAGGGATTTATCTACAACAGCAGTCTTCATCATAGACACAATACCACATTCCGGGACGTGAGGTTGATTGGACTCTAATCAAAACTACTATAACTAACTTCTGCTTCCAAGTAGTGAGTATCTAAAGGCAGAAGTCTATGCAACTGCAC
>CAZZXJ010000107.1:0-13282 GCA_964657905.1 uncultured Stigonema sp. | reverse complement strand
TTTCGGGCGACAGGCGCCGGGCATAGGTAACGCACCCCATGCCCCATGCCCCATACCCCATGCCCACGAAATCCCACTCCTTTTAGGGGTGGGATGAGTTTAAATTATCATGTTTCTCCCAACCAGGTAATGGGAATGAGTAAGCAGCTAGGCAAGTATTTCGTGAGGTTAGTGTTTGCACTGAAACAATCGCTGGCTCGCAGAAATAGGGAATTGATTACCGCTATTAGCGTTGCAGTCTGTATTCTGCTGTTTCGCTCTATCGGACTATTACAATCCCTAGAATTGGCAGCCTTGGATCAATTTTTTCAATTACGTCCAAATGAGCCACAAGAGGAGCGCATAACTATTGTAGCCATTGATGAAGCTGACTTACACCAAGCGCGTTCGTGGCCAATTTCCGATAAAGTCATTGCCCTGTTGTTGAAAAAATTAAAAGTCCACCAACCTCGCGCTATTGGTTTAGATATCTACCGAGATTTGTCGGTAGAACCAGGTCATCAAGATTTGGTTGATGCTTATCATTCTATGCCCAACTTAATTGGCATAGAATTTTTGCCAGATAAGAATAACCCCAGTGTTTCACCGCCACCAGTTCTAAGTCAGCTTCACCAAGTGGGTTTTAACAACACGGTAGTTGATGCTGATGGCAAGGTCCGTCGCAGCGTGCTGTATTGGCACGTCAATAATCAGGCACACGAAAGTTTTGCCCTAAAGCTGGCTTTAGTGTATTTAAAGTTAGAAGGTATTACTCCTAAGAAAGCAAAAGACAACCCGGAGTATTTGCAGTTGGGTAAGGCAGTGTTTCAGCCTCTTCAGTCTAAATTTTATGGTTCCTATGTGGGGGTAGATAACAAAGGTTACCAAATTTTGTCCGACTTTCCTAAAGTTGGCTTCCCCAAGGTATCCATGAGTGATGTGCTGGCTGACCGGGTGCCGGAAAGCTTGATTAAGGATCGCATTGTACTCATTGGTTCTACTGCGCCTAGTCTCCAGGATTTTGTATTAATACCATACTCCAGTCGTCTGATTGGTACGGTAAAGCCTGTAGCTGGGATTGAACTAGAAGCCTATTTTATCAGCGAGTTAATCAGAGCCGCCCTACAAGGAAGACCTTTACTTAAAGCTTGGTCTGAACCCGTAGAATGGTTGTGGATTTTTGCTTGGGCTTATGTGGGAGCCTCTACTAGGTGGCGAATACAGCGTCCCAAATTAAGCGTCGTGAGTATTCTGCTTTCATGTTTTGTGCTGACGGTTGGCGCGTACCTTGCTTTCTTGTTTGGTTTGTGGATACCAATCATACCTGGATTACTCACTTATAGCGGTTCAGCTATTGTCATTACCTATCAGCTCGCATATCAGCAGGAAGAGTTGAAACGTTCCAAAGAGTTTTTGCATCAAGTGATCAACACAATTCCTGATCCAATTTTCGTGAAAAATGAAAAACATCAGTGGATTGTTTTGAATGAGGCGTATTGTAAACTTATAGGTTATCCCAAGAGCATTTTAATTGAAAAGTCTGACTATGATTTTTTCCCAGAACATGAAGCTGATGTGTTTCGCCAGCAAGATGAGCTAGTTTTCCAAAGTCACGAACCCCGGGAACATGAAGAAGAATTTACCAATGCTCGTGGAAAAACCTATTTAATTGCCACCAAGCGATCGCTCCACAATGACGCCGCTGGCAATTTCTTTTTAGTTGGGGTTATCCGAGATATTACTGAACGCAAACTGATGGAGGAAGACCTCAAACGCCAGCACGCCGAGTTATCCCGCTACAACCACGAATTAAAACTAAAAGAAGACTATTTGAAGTATGTTGCCTATCATGACAACCTCACTGGTCTACCCAATCGCAAATCTTTCGTAGAACAACTTAATGAGTCGCTACAGTGGGCGCAAAGCAATAATTCATTACTAGGACTACTATTTATTGACCTAGATGGTTTTAAGCAAGTCAATGATACCCTAGGACACGAGATGGGCGATCGCTTATTGATAACTATTGGCAAGCGCCTCAACAATTCTTTGCGCGGCAGTGATACTGTTTCCCGGTTGGGTGGCGATGAATTTACCGTGATTTTGCGGGCAATTCCCAAAGTGCAAGCTGCTGCTAAAGTTGCTGAAAAAATTTTAGCAACCATTACCGAGCCGATTGTCTTGGACGGACATTACATTAAAGTCTCCGCCAGTATTGGCATCAGTGTCTACCCACTTAATAGTAAAGACAGTGAAACCTTGATTAAACAAGCAGATGCCGCTATGTACCGTGCCAAGCACCTTGGTAAAAGCCGCTATGAATTTGCATGATTAGTCAAAGCCGCTACTTACCTTTGGACTGGGTGTAGAGGGTGTAGGTGATTTATTTTCCCCTACACCCCTATTTCTGAATTTATAGAAAGTCTATTTTATAAAATACTTGCCACTATAGTAGCATTACTAATTTTTTCCGTATATTTACTGTTATTTGCTACTGATATAGTGCTTTAAACTTCTTTAATTAACAAGGTATAATTTTATTATGTTGTTATTTTATAAACACAGTGTTTACTCTCTTAAAAAAGCAAAATATGCTCCTTCAATATTTAAGTATTTTACCTAACCCTCACTTTAGACAGATGCCAATCATGGCTTATGAGTAATAAAACCTGATCATTAATACTTTCAGACGATAGCGACATCTTACTCTTTATGATTACAAGCTGCTACCAACGGTTTTTTCAGTTAGGTGATAGTTTAGAACCAAACAAAAACTTTATAAAGATTTAAGATTTCCCTAGATTTAAAGTGCGTTGTATAAGAGTATTTACTGATGTTTATGGGAACTAGCTTGAGAATCGTGAGCTTACTGGTGTTTTTCCTCGGAGCGCATTTGATAATTCCCGAAATTGCTATTGCTACAGGGACTTTTAACAGTTTGACTACTAATGTTTTTAGTGCTGCTCCTAATGTTTCTTCTCAAAGTTTAAAAAAAATCAGTTTCACAGATGAATCAAATAGCAAATTCGTACCACCCGACTATAGCGGTCCCGATAGTACGCATGGTAGTGGCACCCGCTAAAACAACAAATAACAAATTCGTTAATTGTCTAAAACAGCAGATTTCCACCAGTTGTGTTTTTGTACAAGTGTGTGAACTTGCCAGCTACTGTCGGATTGGGGATAATCTAGGCGGTAGTGTCCTCCTCGGCTTTCACTTCTAAAAGCAGCACTCTTTAAAATTAAATAAGCAATATCTAGTAAATTGCGAGTTTCTGCCCACAACCGCAGCTGATTTTCAACATTGGGAAGATCGAAACCAGCTGGTTCAGCAGGACTTAGAGATAGCAAAAATTGACTCAAAGGCAAGGCAGCAAAATCTTTCTGCCAAGATTCAACAGTCGCGATCGCCAGATCCATCTCAGACTGCACCCGACAGATACCAGCACTTTCCCACACCAGACGTGGTATCTTCTGCCGCAGCACTTCTAATTGTGCTTGCTGGGTGTTGCAATCAGCTAAATTTAAGCTAAATACCCGCTCATGCTGCTTTGGTAAACCTTGTAGAGACGCGAATCGCGTCTCTACATTAGCCATTTGGGCGCCAAATACAACACATTCTAGCAGAGAATTACTTGCAAGGCGATTTGCCCCATGCACCCCGGTACTAGCGGTTTCTCCCACAGCGTACAAACCGGGAATATTTGTGCGATTCATGAGATCCGTGAGAATACCACCCATCCAGTAATGAGCAGCTGGGGCAACGGGAATTGGTTCCGAAAATACATCAATACCCCAGCGATTACAGACTCTCATAATATTGGGAAAACGGTGGCGAATCTTTTCAGATCCAATGGGGCGCATATCCAACCACACATGGGAAGTTGTCAGGTCAACTTGCTGATGTTGCAAGTGACTAAAAATCGCACGGCTGACCACATCTCTGGGAGCGAGTTCACCTGCTGGGTGGTAATCCTCGGCAAAACGCCGCCCTTCGCTATCGATCAGGTGTGCCCCCTCGCCGCGTACAGCTTCACTAATCAGAAAGCGGTCAGCATTGGGTTTAGTGAGGGCCGTTGGGTGAAATTGCACAAACTCCAAGTCTCGAAGAATTGCCCCAGCACGCCATGCTATTGCTACCCCATCGCCCGTACTGATGCCAGGGTTAGTAGTTTGGGCAAACACCTGACCACCACCACCTGTTGCTAGAATTACAGCCCCTGCTTTTACCCATCTAACTTGACTTTGATAAAATATGCTGATTCCCTGACAAATACCTGTGTCAGGTTCT
Source organism: uncultured Stigonema sp. (assembly GCA_964657905.1). Classification (GTDB taxonomy): domain Bacteria; phylum Cyanobacteriota; class Cyanobacteriia; order Cyanobacteriales; family Nostocaceae; genus Stigonema. The sequence continues at coordinate 9,012 of CAZZXJ010000107.1, read as the reverse complement.
AGCCACAGACTTAATGCCAAGGCTTGTTGAATTATTTGAATGTTCGGGCGTCGCAGTACTTGGGCAGTGAGGGTAGTGATGACTTCTCTGCCTGTGGTGTCAGCAGCGTGGAGGACACGGTTGCGAGAATGGGCCGCTTCCAAAGTTAAAGCCAACGAATTGCCTTGACGGTCAAAGGCTACCCCCAAGTTTACTAAGGATTGAATGCAGTGTTGTGCGTGTTGAGCAAGGAATTCAACAGCAGGGCGATCGCACAAACCAGCACCTGCCCGCATTGTGTCTTCAATATGCAATTGCGGGGAATCTTCCGGTGCGATCGCTGCCGCAATACCACCTTGCGCCCATTCACTGGCAGACAAAGAAACAGTTTCTTTGGTAATCAAGCCGACGCGTAACTCTGCTGGTAAACACAGTGCCGTATATAGTCCAGCTGCACCAGCGCCGACTACTAAGACATCAAAATTGTTCTGAATATTTATCTGGGACAAGATGATGTGGGTGATGTGGGTGATGAGGGCAAGGAGTGGGGGAGAAATCAATTAAAAATTAAAAATTAAAAATTTTTGAATTTTGCATTTTTAATTTTTAATTCTTGTTCTCCCTCATCTCCCCCTACTTCTATCTATATATGCCGTTGTTAAAGCGATCATCACCTTCGTTGAAGGTGGCTTCCGCGTCTGTTACCGTGAAGTGAGGTAGGTTGGCTTGCAAGGTTTCTTTTTGGTGATCGCTCAAACCTTCAAGATTCAACACATCCTCTACCTTCTGATAAGGAGCATTAGCAATGATCTTTCTAGCGAGGGTGGGATACAGCCCCGGATACCGTTGAAAAGCTCGTACGTTGGTGTTATTCAAATCAATTTTTTTACCAAATTCCGTTCCCAGCATCTGATCTGCCCGGTTCCGCAGCACTTGAGTTTCCTCAACTGCCAGAACTGGAACTGATCGAAAAGTAAGACCGTTGAAATTAGCAGCTTGGGCTATCTGAGGTGTTCCCAACCATCCCAAGCATCCCACCAATAAACTAAACATTGTTAAGGTTCGCAACAATTGTTTCACGATTTTTCTACCTCTTTCCTTCAAAATGAAATAAAAGCATGAGGCTAAAAGCTTGCGTTGGTCAAGAGTCCATAGTTTTTTTACTATTGACTCTTGACTAAAAGCTGATAGCTCAATCAACACACAGCAGCTATCAGAAACTAATATACATCTTATTAATATCCACAATACTTGCTGCTACTGGGTTTTACTGTATTTCTGCCAAAAATTATTTATAAAAGTTCTTGATTGCCTACGATACACTCTCCCTTAGGGAGTCAGGAGGACTACCTCCTAGCTCCTGACTCTCATGCCAAAACCGCAGCCAGCAGAAATAAGGTGTCTACCAAAATTGTACTTAACACTGCACCACTAAAGGCATACCAGTGGCTCTGCTTTTGACGTAAAGCTAAAATCCCCACTGTCAACAGCACTATAGCGAGTATTAGCGCCCAAGTTTGTCCCCAGGGCGTTTGTACTTGCGCCACAGCACTTTGTAAAATGAGTGACGCATTGATTGGTTCTACCCGCATGATTTGCCGCCAATAAGGCATCAAATCTACTAAGTAGAAATATACGTCGGTCAATACGGTACCAAATAAAGAACCTAAATAAAACCAGTTGCCCACTTTGCTCCAATTCCGACTTAGACACCACAAAGCAAATGGTAAACCGATTGCCTCTACTGGTAAGTGCCATAACGGTTCCCAACGCAACCAGCTCCAGTAAATCGATCCTGCTAACCAACTCCAGCTAAACCCTAAGAGTAGATCTCCCCAAAGATATGTTGCAGGACGTGACATTAATCGGAAACTCAACCACACCCAAGCTGCTGTCAGTCCTAAACTTAACCACGGAAGAGATCGCACTAGTGGTGCTTCGATAAACACTGGCACAGATACCAGAAACACCGCCGCCGCAAATACTAACCAGCTTTGTCGGACAGAGGGGTAGGTAGGCAGAGTAACAAAAGGCGAGAGTGGGGAAAAGAAAAGTTGCTCTCCTTGTCCCTGTATTCTCATGTCAGTCTCTATGAGTTTTGGTAACTCAGTATGAATGGAGGGAGTCAAAGTAGTGTAAGAAGACGATATTTTGTTAACCAACGTTTTTAATATTTGTTACTTATCTTTATTTTATTTACAATATCATAACATAAATCCCCCCCTAGGGCATTTTAGTTCCACCTTAATTTTAGGTAGGCTATATGCCGTCCAGAAACATGACTAAATTATCGTAAGTTTTAATACATAATAAAATTACGTGTATATTCTAGGAGTCGAGTTGGGGTTAGTGTAGACGTTCTTAGGACGGCTTCCCGGTTTCTAAGCGCCAACGCAAAGGCAGCAATTGCCGATAGCGCCGCTTCCTCAAAACCCAAAGCACTGTAAAACTAGTCAATAGTCACGCGCCCCCTAGGGGGCGCGTGAAGTCAAAAGTCAAAAGTCCTTAGTAAAGATTATTGACCAATGACCAATGACCAATGACTACCATTCATCCCGCCCAAATTACTAAAGTATTACCTGATTCCATTGCAGCAGAAGTTGGATTTGAACCGGGAGATGCGATCATTAGCATCAACGACACACGTCCCCGAGATTTGATAGATTATCGGTTTTTATGTGCTGATGAGGTGCTAGAACTGGAAGTCTTAGATGCTGCTGGGAAAACCCATTTTGTTGAAATCGAAAAAGACTACGACGAAGACTTGGGGCTAGAGTTTGAAACCGCACTATTTGATGGTTTAATTCAGTGTAATAACCACTGCCCGTTTTGCTTTATTGACCAACAACCACCAGACAAGCGCTCAAGCTTATACCTGAAAGACGACGATTATCGGCTGAGCTTTTTGTATGGCTCTTATCTAACTTTAACCAATTTGCCACAACGGGAATGGCAGCGGATTGAACTTCTTCGGCTATCTCCGTTGTATGTTTCTGTCCATGCTACTGAACCAGAAGTAAGAATTAGACTGCTAAAAAACCCGCGTGCTGGAAAAATTTTGGAGCAAATCAAGTGGTTTCAAGAAAAGCGACTGCAAATTCACGCACAGGTAGTGGTATGTCCAGGTATCAATGATGGCATACACTTAGAACAAACATTACGCGATTTAGCCTCTTTTCATAGGGGCGAAGTGCCTGCTATTGCTTCTGTAGCAGTAGTCCCAGTAGGTCTGACACGGTTTCGTCCGCAATTCGACGAACTCACACCTGTAACACCTGAAAAAGCTCTTGAGGTGATTTTCCAAGTGCGATCGCTCTCTAAGCAATTTCAGCGACAGCTAGGTTCTACGTTTGCTTGGTTAGCCGATGAATGGTTTTTGATTGCAGGAGAGGAATTACCATGTGAATCTGAATATGAAGATTATCCCCAAATTGACAACGGTGTTGGTTCTATTCGTTTGTTTGTCGATCAATTTGCAGCCGCCGCCAAAAATTTGCTACCGCCAAAAGTGCCTAAACGAAAATTGACTTGGGTTGTTGGCAACTCAGTAGAACAAGCATTTCAACCTATCGTAGCGCGGTTGAACTCTGTTGAGGGTTTAGAGGTCAATATGTGTGCTTTGAAGAGCGATTACTGGGGACAGAGTATTACAGTTACAGGTTTGCTAACTGGTCATGATTTGCTTTTAAAATTACAGGGGCAAGATTTGGGAGATGGAATTTTGCTGCCAAATGTAATGCTGAAACATGGTGAATTGATATTTTTAGATGATATAAGTGTTGAGGAAGTTGCTTTCCAACTGAATACCAAAATATTTCCAGTAGCAGGAGTTGAAGAATTAATCAAGACTTGCATCAAACCTTTTTAGCTAATGGCTAATGGCTAATGGTGAGTCCAGTCCTGAAGAAAGGTTTCCTTTCGTAGGGAACTTGCACATGAAGAGCTAAGGTCAGACTGGCAATGAACAATTAGCAATTAGCAATGAACAAAAAAACTAGATTATTTATTCTTAATTTTCAAGTTTTAATTATTTATCTGCTTCACGTTTTGCCAGCAACGGGGACGACTTCTGAACCTGTATTAAGCGTAGTGCAGAGCGAAGAAAATGCGAATCAGTGGACAGGTATAACAAATCGGTTACAGGCGGCCGGGGTGAAATATTGTGTGATTCCTCTAGAGAATGTGAAAAATGCAGCAGATTTGGGTAATCGTGTAGTATTGTTGCTACCAAATGTGGAGACATTAACGCCAGCACAAGCGATCGCCTTAGAAGAATGGATGAGCAAGGGTGGGCGTCTTATTGCTACAGGTCCTGTGGGGAGTCTGTCAGGACCTGGAGTGCGTCAGTTGTTGCGAACGCTTCTAGGAGGTTATTGGGGATTCAGTCTCAATGGTCTGCAAAAGCTGCAACCTTCAAAAGCCAAGACGCAGGAATGGGCAAGCCAAAAAGCACTCTTTGGCAAAGTACACGGTGGCGTTGTGATTGCTGATGATTTAACTACTCAATCTGCTGCTGTTTGGGATTCCAAAGATAATCCAGCCGCAGTAGTGACAACTGAGCGTTCTACCTTTCTCGGTTGGCGTTGGGGAGTAGAAGCAACTTCATCAGCACAGTTAGATACGGCCTGGTTACAAGCTGCTATCAACCGTCATACGAAAACGCCATCGGCTACCACAAAAAAAATAGAAGGAGCGTCTCAAAGCTGCTCTACATCCGTAGCGACTGCACCTTCAAAAGCAGGGGGAGACAAATTAACTCCCTCATCTCCCTCGTCTCCTCCCACCCGTACAGACGTTCCGGCGGAACGTCTCTTACAAACTCCCCCCTTCATCGCCATTGCTCCCCAAGCCAGACCCCTTCCCAATATCGCACCCCCACAGAGGACAGACGGGGCAATCGACCAGATAGAACAAGCGGTGCGTCTAGATGTCTTACCCAACTCTGGTTCCTCAATTAACCGTACACAAGCGATCGCCCTTCAGCAAGAGCTAGAAAATCTTATTGGTAGAGTCGAGAGTGCTAATATAGCAGCATCGCTATACGACGGTAACACTGGGTCTGCAAAGGTAAAACAGGAGCAATTTGCTTCAACAAGACCTAGAGTACCGGTTCTTAAGATACAAGAAGTTTTAGCACAGGCTCGGGAAGTAGTCAAAAACTTGCCCCAATGGATTGCACAAAAAGATTATGCTCAGGCACGTCAGCAGTGGCTGATGACAAGGGCAAATTTATTGAACCAGTTTCCTACTGATCGCAGATTGGCGCAACCAGAAATCCGGGCAATATGGCTTGACCGGGGAACCATTGTCCGTGCTGGGAGCGAACAGGGATTAGCCCAAATTTTTGATCGGATGGTGCAAGCAGGGATTAACACTGTCTTTTTTGAAACCGTTAACGCCAGCTATACTATTTATCCCAGCAGAATCGCGCCGCAGCAAAACCCATTGATTCACGGGTGGGATCCACTGGCTGCTGCTGTCAAGTTAGCTCATGATCGCGGTATGGAATTACATGCTTGGGTTTGGACTTTTGCCGCCGGCAACCAACGTCATAATGAGATTATCAACCTCAACCCCGATTACCCAGGGCCAGTGCTTGCGGCTCATCCTGATTGGGCAGGTTACGATAACCGTGGTCAAATAATTCCAGTTCGTCAACACAAGCCTTTCTTTGACCCAGCCAACCCGCAAGTGCGGCAGTACTTACTTAGCTTGTACGAGGAAATTGTTACTCGCTATAACGTTGATGGTATACAACTAGACTATATTCGCTATCCGTTCCAAGACCTCAACCAAGGGGAGACTTACGGCTATGGCAAAGCAGCAAGAGTACAATTTCAGCAGCTTACTGGCGTAGATCCAGTGAATATTTCTCCAAGCAAGCGGGATCTGTGGCAAAAGTGGACAGAATTTCGCACTCAGCAAATTGATAGCTTTGTTGCCCAAGTGTCAAGACAATTGCGACAAAAGCAACCTAACTTGATTGTGTCAGTTGCCGTATTTCCCCTTCCCGAACAAGAACGCCTTCAGAAGATCCAACAACACTGGGAAGTCTGGGCACAGCGCGGTGATGTAGATTTAATTATCCCCATGAATTATGCCCAGGATAGCCTAAGCTTTGAGCGACTAGGACAACCATGGCTGACCTCCAAACAATTAGGCTCCAGCTTATTGGTGCCGGGAATTCGCCTGCTTTCCTTACCCATACTTGGGGCATTTGATCAAATCGAACTGACAAGGGACTTACCAGTTAATGGTTACGCCCTCTTTGCGGCAGAAAATTTTAGCAACGACCTATATAAAATTTTTAATCGCACTCAAGGCAATACACAAAGTATAGAAAAAGAACCAATTCCTCAGCGCCAACCTTTTCAAACCGCTGCTGCTCGTTACTCTGCCCTGGTGCAGGAATGGAAGTTGGTTGTGCAAAATAACCAGATGCGAGTGTCCACTACGACTCTTTCAGATTTTAACGCCCAAGCAGAAGTTTTGGAAAGCGCTTTGGCTCAGCTTGCTGCCGATCCAAATGCCAGTAAGGTGATAGTGGCAAAAGCCTCACTGACTCGCTTCCAGTCTCAATTTAGGGTGTGGATGCGCTCACAAGCGCTCTTAAATCCATATCAAGTCAAAGTTTGGGAGAATCGCCTTGCTACTATAGAGAGGCTTTTAAATTACGGTCAAAGGGTGCAGCGACTGCGCCATTCCCCATTGCTCCAAAATTAGTATATGTGTAAACCTTTTGTAGTGCATATAGGCAAGATACTGTTTCTATACAAAGCAAAAATAGAAGACAATAGTATGAGTAAATGTTTGGCTTGATTTTTGCTGGATATAAAAATTTTGTTATAAAGGCTATTGCAATCATCTATGGACGCCGTAGCTCAGCTGATCTTGCTACCATCTTTGGATTCAGCAATTGACTTCTCTCCAATGGCTGTTGCACCGGACACACCATTATTAGATGCAATTGCGTTAATGAACCAGTCTCAGCCACAAGCGACTAGTGTTTTGGTAGTAGATAATTCGCAAGTAGTGGGGTGGCTGACAGACCGAGATATATGACTTTGCAGGATGACAGCAAGAAAATGTTGTTGGGCATCCATTGTGGGAGACGCCACCATGGATGATTTCGAGAGCAACCCAGAACCAGTTAAAAGAAGCAATAGCGATCGCTCGTCTGGGTGAATTTGTCCGTTACGAAGTTGATGTTATAAGCGCCAGAAACACTGTAGCCAACATTGACTTTTCCCTCAAGCCAATAAAAGACGAAACTGGCAAAGTCGTGCTGCTGATTACCGAAGGGCGGGACATAACCGAACTCAAGCTAACACAATTGGCCCTCAAACAGGCACAAGAAAGTGTCCGACTGCGCGATCGTGCGCTCGCAGCCAGCAACAATGGCATTGTGATTGCTGATGTCACAATGCCAAACTCGCCAGTTATCTATGCCAATCCTGCCTTTGAGCGCATTACTGGCTACAGTGCTGCGGAAATGATCGGGAAAAACTGCCGTGTTCTCCAAGGTGCTGATACCAATCAATCAGGGTTAAAAAAATTACGCGCAGCCATTGCACAAGCAAAAAGCTGCACCGTTGTTTTACGTAACTAGGACTTACGCATTGACAGAAATAGTATTGTATGCAGTGGTAACGGTTGGGCAATGAGCGCTTTCTTTCTTTTGGGTAAACCATAATTTGACCGTAGGGGCGCGGTCTCCGCGCCCTTACCATGTGGTCAATTCTACGAGATGAAACGACCGAATTCCGTTATCCACATGATGCTCAAGAGCGTATAGTGCGTAAGTCCTAGTAACTACCGTAAAGATGGCTCACTATTTTGGAATCAGTTAAGCATTTCTCCTGTTGATCGCAACAATGGTAAATTGACTCACTACATTGGCATTCTCACGGACATTACCAAACACAAGCAGGCACAAACGGCACTGCTGGTATCCCAAGAGCGGCTGCAATATCTACTCTCCTCCAGTCCTGGTGTAATTTATTCCTGCAAAACTTCTGGAGATTATGGCGTTACCTTCATCAGCGAAAACGTCGTTACCATGACTGGCTATGAAGCACGGGAATTTTTAGAAGATCCTAGCTTTTGGCTGCGCCACATCCACCCGGAAGAGACACCGCGTGCCGAACTGCCAAACCTATTTGAGCAAGGAGAACACAGTATTGAGTATCGTTTTTTGCATAAGGATGGCGCTTATCGTTGGGTATATGATCAAGCAAAGCTCGTGCAGGATGATGCTGGTAAAGGAGTGGAAATTGTGGGTTACTGGGCAGATATTACAAAACGCAAACAACTGGAACAGAACCTCAGAGATGCGCTGGAGAAAGAAAAAGAACTCAACCAACTCAAATCTCGCTTTATCTCCATGACTTCCCATGAATTTCGCACGCCATTGAGTACCATTCTTTGTTCCTCGGAATTACTAGAACATTACCGCCATAAATGGACGCAGGAAAAACAAATCACTCACTTACATCGTATTCAAACCGCAGTCAAGCATATGACTGCGATGTTAAGTGATGTGTTAGTGATCGCCCAGGGTGAAGCGGGAAGACTAGATTTTAGACCAGTACCTTTAGATTTGGTTGAATACTGCCGTTATTTAGTGGAAGAATCTCAGCTAAATGTTAACAATCAGCACGCTATCGCTTTTTGCAGTCAATACTAATCTATGCCATGCTGTATGGATGAAAAATTGCTAGGGCATATTCTCAGTAACTTACTTTCAAATGCGACCAAGTATTCCCCAACTGGTAGTACTGTCAAGTTTACTCTCACTTGTCAAGAAGGGCGAGCAGTATTTGGAATTCAAGACCAGGGGATTGGTATTCCGCCAGAAGACTTCCCCCGGCTGTTTGAATCTTTCTCTCGCGCTACTAATGTTGGCAACATCCAAGGTACGGGATTGGGACTGGCAATTGTGAAAAAGTGCGTGGATATGCACAAGGGTGAAATTGCGGTGACCGAAGAGGCAGGGGAGCACCGGGGGCACCTTTGGCAGGGGGAAAAGATTCT
>CAZZXJ010000106.1:0-13306 GCA_964657905.1 uncultured Stigonema sp. | reverse complement strand
CTATGGACTATTGACTAACGCCTAACTCAATTAGCGGTGTGCAAGAATTCCTGGGGCATAAGCCTCTATGACTCTGCCAGTAAGTGTGCAACTTATCATTAAATAGTCACAGCTTGGGCATTGTGTTCGAGTCAACTGACTATGAGAAATATAATGCCTTTCTCCTTCGCTGCCACAATTTGGGCAGCGAATTTTTTGTACTGTCTGCATTTTAAAATTCCTGACTTTTTTTGAAAAACGCAAATTAAACTTGTAAAGCTAAAAACTTTACATCATTCAACAATTAGCCGCATTTTATAGCATAACTTCAAATAATATCAGCCGATCACACTTGTCTATGTATTGTTTTATTATGCTAATCTTGAAGCTGACTAACCATCCAACTTTAGATATATAAGTTTTTTTCAGTAGCCCTTGTTTATAAATTTAGTGATCCCTAATGTTTATGCCTTGAGATTACCTAGTTTATAATCATCCCAAGACAGTGTTTAATGATAGAAGCAATACAGGGGTAATGGATCATTGGTTTTCCCCAATGATCCAGGCTCCAAATACACGGGCTTTGCTTAGATTCGACAGATTTGTTGCTCTGTACTTTCTATGGAAGAGATTGATACCAGGGCGACTGATGGAATTGAGTGGTCATGGTAGAAGTTTCTTAAAGGTCGAGCGAATGAGCGCGTTTTCCTCGAAATAGACGGGTCATGTAAATTCCGGTGATTAACAAGCCGAGTAATCCAAGCCCATTGATAATGGGGAAAAAGTCTTCCAACCCAAAGGTCTCTAAGGTATGAAGGTGAATGAGAAAGCCTGCAAGTTGGCGTTGATGAAAGGCTTTGGCGATCGGGAAAGTCATTCCAGTAATCACAGTCAGCAGTAATGGCAGCGTACAAACGATCGCAAGTAAAAATATGCCTGCCCTCTACCGGATTGTGCAAGAGTCTCTCACCAACATCTATAGTCACACAGGATGAAAATAATCGTAGATTTCTTGAGCCAAACGCGGTCCAATTCCCGCAACCTCAGCCAGCTGTACAGGTGTCGCTTGCCGAATATAATCAACCGAGCGAAAATGCCCCAAAAGTAGCTTTTGCCGATGGTGTCCCAACCCCGGAATTTCATCTAAACGCGATCGCCGCAATTTATCACTACGCTGCTGTCGGTGAAAACTCACAGCAAACCGATGCGCCTCATCCCGCAACCGCCGCAACAGTTGCACCCCTGGTTGTTCTGCATCAGTTTCCAGTGGTTGTGACTCTCCGGGTAAAAAAATTTCCTCTCGTTGCTTCGCTAGACTGACAACTCGCAAGTCTTCTAATAAATTCATTTCTTGCAAGACGGTGACAACAGATGATAGCTGACCTTTACCACCATCGATCATGATTAAATCAGGCCAGTCAGGATCAGCCTCTCGGGGCAATTGGGGATCTGTAGTGCCTTGTGTTCCAGATTCGCTCACAGCATGCTTGCGGAAGCGACGCTGGATGACTTCGGCAAGACTGGCAAAGTCATCTGAGTGTCCCGCAGTTACGGTAGGATTTTTAATTTTATAGTGGCGATAGTACTGCTTTGCAGGTAACCCATCGATAAACACGACTTGGGAGGCGACTGCATTTGCACCCTGAATGTGGGAAATATCGTAACCTTCGATCCGGTGGGGTAAGTCAGGTAAGTCCAGAATAGCAGCTAAATCTTGCGTTGCCTGTTGGTTGCGATCACCCAACTTTTGCATTCTTTGCAATTCATATTGAGCATTTCGCTCCACCATTTCAATTAATTCAGCTTTTGTTTGACGTTGGGGAGTTAAAATCGTAACTTTTCTACCTTTACGCTCAGTCAATACATCCGTCAACAGATCCGTGTCTGGTAACTCGTGCTGCACTAAAATCTCTATAGGAATTTCCACTGAGTCAGCAGTTTGGTAATGCTCCTCTAAAACGCGTTGTAATATGGCTCCTGGTTCTGCGTAAGCAGCCGCCACAAATGCTAATCTCCCCACCAATTGCCCAGCACGAATCTGGAATAATTGGATGCAGGCGTGTTGTTCGTCGGCTGCCAAGGCAATGGCGTCCCGTGAAACTGTATCGTCTGGTAGGGATACTTTTTGACCCGCACTTAGCGACTTCAACCCGGTAATTTGATCGCGAATCCGCGCCGCTGACTCAAAGTTCAGCGCCTCCGCAGCGAGGTGCATTTGAAGAGTTAAAGTATCAATCAGTTCCTGAGTCCGACCTTGGAAAACCATTGCACATGAGTGCAAGGTTTTACGGTATTCTTCCGGTGAAATCAGTTGTTGACACACACCCGGACAGCGTCCTAAATCGTAGTTCAAGCAAGGACGGTCTTTAAACAGTGGTGATGGTCTTTGTTTTAGGGGAAAGATCCGCTTGCACAAGTGCAATATCTCTCGCAGTAAGCGAGCATCGGTATAAGGACCATAGAATTTATCTTTCTGTTTGCCTAGTTGACGTTTACGAGTGATGAAAATACGAGGATAGTCTTCTGACCATGTGATGCAAACGTATGGATACTTTTTATCATCCTTGAGCAGCACGTTGAAATACGGTTGGTGCTGCTTGATGAGGTTTGCTTCCAGCGCCAAAGCTTCAGCTTCTGTGTCGGTGACGATGAATTCTATTTCTGTCACCTGCTTCACCATTGTGGCGATGCGATCGCTCAGTCTTTGGGAGTCTCGGAAATAGGAGCGGACACGTGATCGCAACTTCCGCGATTTACCTATATATATGATGCGATCGCTGCCATCCCGCATAAAATAAACTCCTGATTCCGGCGGAATTTCGAGGAGACGGCTTTCTAGGCGTTCTGGATCTTTAACTAGTGGTACTGTTTGAGCAGACTTTTTCACCTTGCAAAATCGGAAAGTGTGGAAGCCCCGTCTTTTTAAAGCGGGGATGAAACACGACACGGGCGCGCAGTCTGCCGGGGGAAGCTTCCCCCGGCAGACTGGGCGATTTTAATCGCCTTCAACATTAAATGCATAGCTATAGCCATCCTTGGAATGGATGAGTTTGCAGTACTTATAGGAAATTCCTTGTACTTTCTCTTTTTTGGTTGAGATATTGAAACTTCCAGTAGCACGAGTAGCAATTCTTCCAACAAGGGCGTGTCTATCCACCGAGGTTCTAGGAGGTGCGCTATTTCGGTGTCGAAATCCTAATAGTCCTTACCTTTGACGGCTATTTCCGACCCAAGAGGTAGACCGAGGTCTACTAGCTTATATCCCTTGGCAATTACTAACGATGGTTAAACAACACTTTGCCTGTTCTACCCATAGACTCTTGCTGGCGGTGGGTGCTTTCAGCTATTACCACCCGTTCCCGCTTTCACTCCCGCTTCTGCATCTGGGTTGTCACTCCAGATACAGGGGAAACTCCTCACCTGCCTCGCGGTAGGGGGCGCTGTGTGCTTTAAACCTTGCACCGAGGCTGTAGGACTTGGTATATTCTGGATTAGGTTATAATTTAGGTTGATTAGAACTAAATCCTTCCCCGCTCCTCTAGTTTTCTTAGCTGTTGGCTCGGCTAGATGGCTCACCTACATGGATAGTGAGTTGTCGTTGGTTGAGGATGGAAGTGCGAACTCTACCCAGGATTGGGTTACTCAACCAAAGCCAGTCATCCTTAAGTATTTCTACTTATTTCGACTGAACGAATCGCACCCGGCCTTTAACTTAAGTCTAGGCTTGCCACAATAAACACAGTTTCTGCCCCACTTTTCAAGCAAGTACCGACGGGTTTCGTATCCTGCGAGAGTACCTTGTTGATACTCATTGCCACTAATTTCAGGATTCTGCATAATCTGGTTGTCGAACTTCACTAACTCTTGCGAAATAGCAGTGATGTTTGAAAATTTACTTAACCTTTTGACCCAGGTGTTAATGTTGTGAACTCGACTCATTAAACTTGGGGGTAGCCATCCTTCTGGACGACGACGGTTGTCAAAACGTGGTTGACGATAACGGGTTTTGCGGTTCCTTCTCGAACGGCGTATCTGTCTACGAGATAACAAGGATTCCTTAATTGCAAAACCCCGGTGCTGAAGTACGGAAGCAAACACGACATCACCCGTACTATCGTTGACAATCGCAATTCCAGTGAATTTCGCACCAGGGTCAATCTTAATTCTTAGGGGTTGGGCATCTGTGTCTGGTCGAGATTCTTTCAGTATTAAAGTGAATGGAAATATCCGAAAAATTGCAGCTTTCCCATTTCTTAAAAGTTGTCGCGCTTGTGCTGGATGAATTGGATTTAAAGGTTTTTTGTCGGTATCAATTACTAGTACTTTGGACATAATGTCCCTCCATTTCTGGGTAATGTTAGCCTTGCTAATGTTAAAGGGCGGTACTTTTCAAACAACACTGGCTTAACCCTATAAACCTGTTTAATTGTTTGATTTCAGAGCTACAGACTGGCAACGCATCCGTAGGTGAGAACTTAAACTCTTCCCAGTAACGTAGTACTCAAGGTACTTAAGCGGGTCAGCTATCCCTAAAGTGAGGCACGAAGCCCCTAGCCTTTAGGCAGGGGTGCTGACAACCAGATTTTGCCAATTTTCCAAATCTACCTATATCTATTTTAAGTGAAATTACTGTGACTTTGTGTTGATATAACATTTTTGATTTGTGAAAATTCCATGTGCAAGAAACCGTTAGCGAAGCGGTAGCGATAGCGACGAAGGAGCCTCGGAACGAGCGTCAGGCGTTTCTCCGCGTTCACAGTGAACAATAGATGATTTTGTAGGGTGGGCAATGCCCATCATTACCAGGTTTGGTGGGCATTGCCCACCCTAATAATAATTTCCCAAATCAAATATAGCAGTCCTAAATCATTTGTGAACGCGGAGAAACAGGGTTTCTTGCACTTTTAATTTTCACAAATGATTTACGAATAGTGTAATTTGAAGAAGAATTCAGAAGTCAGAATCAATCAGTCGGGGATTCAAACCCACCACGCAATTGTTGACCACGCTCATCAAAGATTTAGCTCCGCGCTTGAACCCTTTTATTCATCCACCCTTCTCCTATCGGAGACGCTACGCGAACGGGTTCGGCAGTCACTCATGGGGGTAACGAACATGACCGCGCTGCCTCACCAGTCGTACAGAATTCATGCGCTCATTCTGACGACTGACGCATGTATTCTGTTGGATAAAAATGTATTTCTATTCAAAATTAATAAATTTTTAATCCAGTTCTAAAGATGTTATGAAACTGAAATATTTATAAGGAATATTCCTGAGTTTTAAGTAAACACAATTTATAAGAGAATTAAAGGTTATATGAGGCGATCAGCTAACTCTTCTTCAATTGCCATGATCAAGTTTCTGAGGTTTACAGGTTTGACAAAGTAGCGACGAGCGCCTAGTCTTATAGCTCGTTCCTGATCTGCTTGAAAAGCAAAAGCTGAAACTACAATGATCGGTATGTTGGAGATATGTGGTTGCTGCTGGATTTGTTCTAGCAGTACATAACCATTAATATCTGGTAATTTCAAGTCTAATAAGATTAACTCTGGCTCGAATTGATCTATAGTTGAGAAAAAATCAGAGGCTTCTGGCAAGCTTTGGACTTCATAACGACAGTAACTGAGATAGTCGCTCAGCAACATCCTATTGACACGATTATCTTCAATTAGCAAAATTCGTTTAGCCCGGTGCAACTGTAATTTTTTATGTATGTATAGAAAGTATTTGTGCTATCACTTTCACCTATAATTATAGGTGAAAAGTTATTAATATTGCTATGGCAAGGGAGGCTGACCAAGGTAGTGAAAGCAGGAAACTCACCTTTTGTATCGGCCGATGAACCGCCCGCAAATTACAGCAGTTTTCAATTGAATTGACCAGATCATCTGGGGCGGGGTAAAGAGCACACCTAAGTAGGTGGGCGGGGAAATTTATAACTATGTAACGAAAACTTAACCAGAGCTATTAGAGTCAAATCTGACACGTTGTGTACTGTAGTTCCCTTTTTCTCCTCTAGCTTTGACACCATCAATCACGGCGTAAGCGAGGTCTAATTCATCATCAAATATTTGCCCACATAGTTCATCTTTTTTCAGGTGCTGCCACTCCAATTCAATTGGGTTCATCTGGGAGCAGTATGCGGGCAAAAAAAAGATGTACAAACCCATGTGTTCCCACTTTGGCCAGAGCTTTTGCGCTTCTTTACATCGGTGTATCGGTCCGTTATCCTGCACAATTACCCTGATGCGTCCTGCTTTTTCGGCTGACTCCGCTTCTTGTTGGATCATCTGAATGTAAGGCTTTTTACCAACGCCCCCAATAACCAGACCGTAAACAAAACTGATTAAAGGCTGAAGAAAGCCGATAATGCTTAATCTCCGACCACGACGCTTTGTTTGTTCTAGATGTTTTTGCTCACCTCGCTGGTAATAAGTGTAACCAGGCTGACTCCATGCACAAAACCCCGATTCATCCAAGTACTTTAGGTCTATTTCGCCAGTCGCAGCAGCTAGTTCCAGCATATCTAGGTCTGCTTGCTTCTTTGCTCGTACTATGGGGTCTTGCTTTCCTTTGTGGCTTTTTCTTGCTCGTTTCCAAATGACCCCCTTTTTTTGAGTACCCGTCTTAATCTGTCAGGACTCAATTTAATCTGGCGAGCACGAAGGTGCACAGAGGAATTGGGGCATCGCTTTCTAATTTTTGGGCTAATTGAAGACTATTGTATGTACGTGGTTCTTTTTTCAGGCATTCTTCCAAAAAAACGATGTCAACTTCTGTATACTTCGTTTTTCCCCCTCGACCTGCCAACTCCCAAAGACTGTCTAAACCGTGGTTTCGCCATTTATGTAAGACGAATCTTACAGTTTGAGCAGTCCAGTCAAAGTGAACAGCTATTTTTTCTACGTACCAACCATGTGCGTTTAATCTGATTACCTCTGCTCGGTCTTTAACTTTCTGTGGTACATCCGCCGTTCTTAGGTTTAGCAGGGTTTTGTCTTGCTCACGAGTCAGGAATACCCTTAAACGAGCCGCCATATTGTTTTGTTACCTCGGTAGATGTATTCTCCGTATTTATTTATCTTTACATAGTTTGGTTTTTTCACGCCGAGTTACTTACAGTCATATTGTGGTCTACCCAGATGAAATTTGCTGTAATGATCATGCTATTGGAGAATTGCTAAAAACGCCTAATTGTAGGGTGAGTAAAGGAACTCAGCAATTCTTTCCACAGCAGTTTGCAGGACAGGAGGTTCATGTACCAAGGCAAAGCGGACATACCCTTCTCCGAATTTGCCAAAACCAGCACCAGGTGAAGCGGCTACTCCAGTTTTTTCTACGAGTTGAGTACAAAATTTGACAGAATCTTGACTCCAAGGTTCGGGCAACTTTGCCCAGATGTACATTGTTGCCTGAGGAGAGGAAACTTGCCAGCCAATATGGTGCAAAGCGCTGATGAAGGCATCTCGGCGATCTCGGAAGGTGGCGACAGCAGCTTTGACTCCAGCTTGAGGACCAGTAAGAGCTGCGATCGCGCCATTCAAAATCCCCCCATACTGATTAAAATCAACTGCTGCTTTTACCTGACGTAATGCCTGAATCAATTGGGCATTGCCAATGGCAAAGCCAATGCGGAAGCCGCCCATATTATAGGACTTGGAAAGAGTGAAAAATTCTATCGAGATAGTTTTATCTGGATCGGCTTGCAGAATAGAGGGAACAATAGATGGGGAAATATTTTTACCCCACTCCCCACGGACGTACAGACGTTCCGGCGGAACGTCTCTTCTCTCCTCAAATACCAAATCTACGTAGGGGAAATCGTGAACCAAAACAAGATCATGTTGCTGACAAAAGGCAACAGCTTCTTGGAATAAGGATAAAGGTGCGATCGCACTGGTGGGATTGTGAGGATAGCTCAACACCATCATCCGCGATCCGGTCACTACATCTGTGGGAATATCCGCAAACACTGGTAAAAAACCGTTTTCTTCCCGTAGAGGCATTGTGTATATTTGACCACCAGCTAGGTGAACTCCTCCTGCATGGGAGGGATAACCCGGATCAAGCAACAGAGCAAAGTCTCCTGGGTTCAGCACTGCTAGGGGTAAATGCGCTGTGCCTTCTTGGGACCCAATCAGGGGTAGCACCTCGGTTTCGTGGTCAACGTAGATGCCGAATTTTTGCTCATACCAGTTGGCTGCTGCTAGGCGAAACGCTTGAGTGCCACGAAACAGCAAGTAACCGTGGGTACTTTGATCTTTGAGAGACTGGGCGATCGCCGAAATCACATGCGCCTCGGCTGGCAGATCGGAAGACCCCAGTGACAAATCAATTAGCTGCACTCCCGCAGCCAAAGCTTTAGCCTTGGCTGTGTCCATATCAGCAAATACATTGCATTTTAGGGGTTGTAAACGTTTGGCAAACTGCATTTTAGTCAATAGTCATTAGTAAATGACTATTGACTAATTTAGGTGAGGATCTAAGATACTGATTAATTTGTCTTTGCCGATGACTCCCTCAGCAGAGGCTAACAGTTTGTCTCCTTGAACCAGCCTGAGGGCTGGTACACCTTCCACCTGGTAATGTTTAACGGTGACTGGGTTAGGGTCAATTTCCATTTTGACCACTTTGAGGCGATCGCTGTATGTAGTGGCAGCTAAGTTAATCACTGGCGACATCAATTGACAAGGTCCGCACCAAGAAGCCCAAAAGTAAAGCAATACTGGCAGGTCTGCTTGCAACACTTCTGTTTCAAACTCAGCATCAGTTATAGTTATTACACCCTTACTCATTGTAGATCTCCATCAAGTGGCATCTATCAAAGTTGGTACACACAATACTTTATCCCAATATGTTAGTCATTGGTCATTTGTCTAATACCAATGACAAATGATGCGAAATCCCACTACCTATAGGTGTGGGACTAGCGCAAACAAGTTTTATACAAATTTTACATTTGATCCAATTGCTTGCGAAGCGAATCCAACTCGGCATCAACCACCTCAGGAGGTTTAGTCGGAGCAGAGGTTTGTTGCGGCGGTAGTGCTTGTTGATTTGGTGAACCTCCAGGCAGAGTCATCTGCGCTTTTAAAGCTGCCAATTCATCATCTACGTCACTACCAGATTCCAAAGCTGCAAATTGACTTTCCAAATCTGTACCAGTAATCTCTCCCGCCGACTGAGCCCGAGCTTCTTGGATCATGACTTTTTCTTCCATCCGCTCGAATGCTGCCATGGCACCGCTGGTATTCATACCACGCACCATGCCTTGAAGTTGCTCTTGGGCTTTAGCTGCGGTAATCCGAGCTTTGAGCATTTCTTTCTTGGTCTTTGCCTCAGAAATTTTGCTTTCCAGTTGGATTAAGTTGCGCTTCAGATTTTCAACTTGACCGGTTTGCTGATCTAAGCTGCCTTTGAGTGCATTTCCTGTTTCAGTAAAAGTCTTTTTCCGCTCCAGTGCTTGTCGTGCTAAGTTCTCATCACCTTTTTGCAGCGCTAACTGGGCGTTGCGTTGCCACTTATTAATTTCATTTTGGGCATCATTATACTGTTTCTCGGTGCGTTTTTGGGCAGCAATTGCTTGAGCAACTCCTTGACGCAGCTGTACCAAGTCTTCTTGCATTTCCACAAGGGCTTGTTCCAGCATTTTTTCGGGGTCTTCGGCTTTACTGACCAAGTCGTTGAGGTTAGAACTGACTACTCGCTTGATGCGATCAAATAATCCCATAACTTTATTTTTCCTTTTGCGATTTACGCGCGTTTCTTGTGGCAGTTAGCTTTTTTACTATTTCATAGCTACTTATTTCAATGTAATCGTTCCGTTCTAAATCGGTAAGTACTTTCTGAGCCTCTATTCTTAAGATATATTCCAAACTTGGTCTTGACCCAATCTTTAAGGGTACTGACTTTTGGGTAACTGCTCAGGTGCTTTCGGGGTCGTCCGGTGACGCCGCCAAGGGCGGCAAGGCAGAAGGAATCCCCATAAATAAATTTAGGGGCTTTAATAAGGACGTAGTATTTAAGAGCGCTGCGCCAGAGCGAAATACATATTTCTTTCTTTTTTCATAAATAAATTTAGGGGCTTCAAACCCTTTTGGCATCGGGCACATCATTGGATCTCTTCCATAAATGCCTTCTGCCTTCTGCCCTCTGCCTTTCTTTGGTGATTCTCCTCTAAGCGACTGTGGTTCTGTTATGTGTGGTCAATGCCTGTTAAAAGCTGCCCCTTCATTGCTGCCAATTCTGCTTCAATACCATTACCTGATTCTAACGAAGCAAACCGCTGTTGCAGTTCATCTGTGTCGAGTTCAGCTATTGCTTGTGTTTGGGCTTCCAGTTGCGAAACTTTTTCCTCCATGCGCTCAAAGGCATTCAATTGGTTTGAACTGGAGACCCCGCTCAACATTTCCCGCAGTTTATATGATGCCTCGGCAGATCGAGCGCGAGCAATGTACATATCTTTTTTAGTTTTCACCTCGGCAATTTTTAGCTCTAGGCTCCGCATATCCTTTTTCAGCTGATCCACAACAGTTTTTTGCTGCTCGATCTGAGTTGAGAGGTTTGTTTGCTGTTCTTGATAGGCTCGACGTTTAGTAAGAGCATCACGCGCTAAAAGTTCATTGCCTTGTTGCAAAGCCAGTTGGGCACGACGATACCATTCCTCTACTGTTGAGTGTGCTTGAGCCTCCTGCCGTTCTGTGCGTTTTTGGGTGGCGATCGCTTGCGCTACCGCCTGTCGCAATTGCAGCAGATTATCCTGCATTTCCATGACGACTGCTTCCAGAAGTTTTTCTGGATCATCCGCACTGCTCATAAAACTGTTAAGGTTGGCGCGGATCACACGCTGGATACGGTCAATCAGTCCCATTTTGGACCCTCCATTCACTTTTATGCCATGTCTAAGCCTGTTGGCTGAATATTTTCCAAAATCCATAATATTCAGCTTACTGCTTCTAGCTCTGGGCTGAAGATTCGTTTGTTTTTATAGAATTAGTAGTAAACATATACTAAAAATTTTAACCTAGGGTGTAGGGCATGGGGCATGGGGCATAAGGTTACAGAACACTCGCCTGTTTGTCAATTGCTGATTTTTCGCGCTCCTTTGAGGCATTGCTCCAATGTTCGCGTGGGAGAGCGGAAGAAGTAAAGGAATATTCCATGCCCCATGCCCCAACATCCAGATTAAGGCTATTGAATCCGTGCCTTAATTCCGTTTGCCTGTAGCTGTTGCAGCCGTTGCTGTGCTTTGTCTTTATTCTTAACGGCACCCAGATAAATTAATTTGCCATCTGTTGATAAATAAGCATCAGGAACTACCTTGCGTGCAGAGGCAAAAACGCGAGCGCCCTGATTTTCTGTAACTATGTGATAATATCCATCCCTTGACAGTTTGAGTTGTGCATCTGGCTGTTGTTGGCGTTTATCTGGCGATTGGGAGGACTGATATGGGGTTGTTGGTGTTGAAATTGGTGGTGAATTTATGGGGGGAGCAACAGGCTGTTGCTGAATAGCTGTAGTTGCAGGATTTGTTGGGTTTTGGGTAGCGACTGGGTAGGGAGATGCTTTAAGAGTCGGTATAGCTTTGGGTTTTAAGCCGACTACATCATTTGGGTCTCTCACCTCCGGAAATTCGCTTTCCGCTAGATTAGGATACTTGGGTATAGGCGTAAGTTGTGGCTGCAGCAGCCCAGTTTTGGTATTGTTCCCGGATTCCTCTGTATTTTCTGCTTTGTCCGACGTCTTTGGCTTCAACCATCCGTCTAGACTAAAGTGCGGCAACCGAGTGGGATTAAACACGATGAAGCCGAGGGTGAGACTCGCCAATAATAGCAGCAGCATTGAGCCGATACCCAAGGGTGATAGCAGACTGTCGCTGGAATTTGTTCGCCGTTGAGTGTTGGGTTGTTCTTCTGTTAAACTTCGCAGCAGTGCTTCAGACGACTCCAAAAAGTCATCCGGTGTGGGATTTTCACTCGTGCGATTCTCAACGACCGCAGGCACGATACTGATAGAATTTGGTACTGGTGTGGTTTGTGTTTTGGCTCCAACAGAGGTGGAGGGGATCTTGAGATTGTGCAATTCCTCCGTTTTTGGCTGATCTGGTATCTCCTGAGGAGTCTCTGGAGCAGATGCCGATGGTGGTATGTTGGTTTTGTGAGGAACCATCTGTTCCTCTCGCTGTAGAGCAGTTGTATCCGGGGTATTTGTTGTTACTGCTCCAAACTTCTTTTGATTAGAGCTAAGACTTTCCTCAACTGTTGGCTTTTTGCCCCCTATTGTACTAAAGACAGTCAACTGTTGGGGCTTACTGCTGGTGGAACTCTCTACCCGAGGTTGGGTGAGCGTTCTATATACAGTTCGTGTTCGTCGGTATCGGGCTAACTCTTGATCTAGTTGTACTTCTAAACTTGCCAGTGCTGCCGCTAGTGCTGGCTTCAAAAGAGCTATTTTGGAAGATTGAGCAGCTGACGTCTTATCTACCAGAGGGTTTTGACTCATTGCCTGTCTGCCTCCAACCTTGAGTGCCGGATGAATTCAAAGATACATTTGTGCCAATCTATTACGAAAATTATTATAGATATATTGCAGATCGGTTCTGCAATTTTTGCGCTTGTTGGGCAAGATGTCGTTTAAATCAGTTAATCATATTTTAGGTCTTTTAGAGGTTCAGGCTAAATTGCAGGAGCAACCTTTTCAAAGCTTGCTCAAGTGTTGGTCTGAAGCCGTGGGAGCCGTGGTTGCCGCTCATACTCAACCATTGTCTATTCAGCGTGAGGTTTTGCGGGTGGCAACTTCTAGCGCTGCTTGGGCGCAAAACCTTACTTTCGAGCGCCAGCGCCTGCTTTTAAAGTTGAATGAAAAACTGCCAACTCCGTTGGTAGATATTCGCTTTTCTACTGCTGGTTGGCAGCGTCCTAAAGACACAGGATCGAAGCAACAAACCCAAGTGTCGTCCCAGCATCCCAGTTACCTAGGTGATGGAGAGAAGTCTCAGGCGCGGCTTCCGGAGGACAGTTCCAAGGGCGGTTCCCATCCGAGCAGAACTTCGGGAATTAGGGTAGGTGGTGATGTGACACCCACTACTGGGAGCGCAAATGCTGTCTTTAAGCATTGGGCTAGGACAGTGCAAGCGCGATCGCATGCCTTACCTCTTTGTCCCCAATGCCACTGTCCTACCCCACCCGGCGAGCTTCAGCGCTGGCGTGTCTGTTCTCTGTGTGCTGCTAAACAGTCAGGAATGGGGCATGGGGCATAGGGGAGCCAGCGCTACAGGAGGGTTTCCCTCCGCAGGCGACTGGCGTCATGGGGCTACTGGTACAGT
>CAZZXJ010000105.1:0-13348 GCA_964657905.1 uncultured Stigonema sp. | reverse complement strand
AACAATTAGCCATTAGCAATTCCCCATAAACTACATAGGACGTCCCAGCGTAGTGATGTACAGCACTGCTTCATCAGGAGGAATACCGAGGACTTCATTCACCTGGTCATCAAAGAAGCCACCGATACCGCTGACACCCAAATTCAGGTGAATTGCTCCTAAATTCAGCCTTTGCCCCAAATGACCAGCATCCATGTGTAGGTAACGGTAAACGCGATCGCCGTACTGAGCAACCGCTGATTTTAAATCGGCTGTATGGAACAGCACGGCGGCTGCATCTCGCCCTAAGGGCTGACCCAAGCAAAGGAAGTGTAACTCTCGGCGGAAGTTTTTAAAGCGAATTTGACGCAATTCTTGCGCTTTGGGTGCGTAATAGTAACACCCAGCCTCAAGACCTTTGACCCCGGAAACAGCGATAAATGTTTGGATTAAATTTGGGTCAAAGTAATCGGTTAAATTATCTAAACCTTGGTCGATGTAATTTTGGTGTTGGTAGGTGAAATCGAGTAAGGCTTTCAGTTCATGGAAGTCTAAATCCTCACCACTGTAGGCACGTGTAGAACGTCGCTTGAGAATGGTATCTTTTAGCCCTTCCAGCTTTTCCCCCCAGAGAATAGGTGTAGTATTGGTGGAAACTTTTTCACAGAAAGGAAAGTTATATTTATCTTCCAAGGATTTTTCTTGTTTCACCTCTGGCAAATTTAGCTTGCCAGTTGTGCCTACCTTGATCCGTGTGGAGTCATGGAAATATGTCAGCAGTTCACCATCAGGAATGTAAGGATAGTTAGTTTCCGTGGCGGAGGGTAAAGTAGTTCGCCCAGTGGGCAAGTTTTGTTTGATATCCAGCAAATCTGCTAGGGGAAGGACTGCTACTGCTCCTTCCTGGTCTTGATCGACATACAGCAATTCGTTTACTACCTCATCTACAAAACCGCCGATTAAATGTGGGCGATAGTCAGTAATAGCTCCTGCTAACTCTATATTCCCCAACAAGTGTCCCGTATCCAAAAAAATCCGTCGGTAAGCCCGATCTTCATAGCGCCATGCGGAACGATAGAAAACCGCAGTGATGATTAAAGCAAGCTGGGTACTCTCTAAGGCAGGATGCCAAAAGCAAGCTTCTTGCAACTTCTGCCAAACATCACTTTCCCAATAATGCATCAGGGAATCAGTCCGAGACTGGTAGTTATATAATCCTGGTGGCAAGAGTGGCGTGCCACGGGAAACCACGTAAACTTCCGCAGGATACAAGCCACCCGCACTAGGTGCAGATCTTAAATACACCGTATTTCCTAGAGAAGGCATTCTCGCCGTCAGCCCATAGCTACAAAATAGCAGCCGCGACAACCTTCGCCACCATCGAGCATCTGGGTTATCGGTAGTCTGTGGCTGTTCTTGAATATAGGGTTTGAGGTCAAAAGCCGAGCCTATTTTGTACTCTTTGAAAGGCACAGGTTGCTTAGACCAATCTAAACCCTGACTTTTAGAGGCGAGTGTCTGGGGGTCGTACTTAGTGCGATCGTGGTAGTGCTGAGCAATGGATTGGCGCAATTCTGGCATAGGACTTTCAATACGCTGGTGCTACCTATCTTGGCATTCCTCTGCCTGATGATTTCGTCTTAATTAGCACAAACCCTAGAATCGTATAGTGTTTAAGTGCTACTACAAGTAAATTTATTATATTTTAGCAGAGATCTGGATGGCAATTACAATTGCCAACGTTATTGATCGCCCTTTCTTTTTTAGAATCACATTCATTGATACCGCTGACTCTGACTGCAAAGATAAATTTAAATCAGTGCTAGATCCCAGAGTTATTGTGCCTTTTGCTCATGACGCAACTACTGACACTATTTAAAAGCCTCCATACCCTGAAGATGCAGTTAATCGGGAAGGCGATTAACTGCATCGTGGTATTTGCCTCGGTGCTGGGTAGCTTTTTGAGTCGCCCCAACTGTCCCCTCTGTCAATTCCCCCGACCTGAATCCTTACACCAAAGCATACCTCTTCAGTCTTTGTCTCACTCTATCAGCTCGCCCATATTAAAATCTATTCTTATCCAACCTTTGAGTCTTCGTAGATTGTCGAGAAGGAGTAAGGGAATTTGCCAGTGATGTACCATCAGGAAGGGTAAGGGATCGCTCACCTCAAAAATTGCTTCTTTCCCCCGCCTCATGTTTCTTACCCAGGTTTGCAGTTGCTTAAACGATCTAATCTCATTCAGCCGCCAAACTTCGTGGTACAGCCAATAGGTTGGCTTACTATTAGGAAGAGGCTGTAAAGGTTCAGCCAGAGGCTCTTTACCAAGATAGGCATCCGCTACTCCTGGATGATTGTAAAACATAGTAATGGCGGAGTGAGTACGGGGGTTACACTCAATCGCGTAAACAGTTCCGTCTTCTGCCTCGATGAAGTCAAAGGAAAGTTGCCCCGTTTGTCCCAGTTCTTTGGTAAAATGACTCGCCCATTGCATAATTTCAAGCTGATCATCAACATTCTCGTAGTTGACTTGAAAGGCGGATGACTCACAGCAGCAGTACATTCTTGACTCTCCATCTCGCACGGTAGTGTGAGTGCAGTATTCCTTTCCAGGGATGAATTCCTGCATAATCCAGGGCTTGTCCTCACTGATGGGCAGACTCTTGACAAATGCTGCTGTTTCTGATTGTGTATCGCAAGGTAGCTTGGTGAGATTCAAGCGACGCACTTGGTCGTAGGGGATGCTTTTAAGAATATATTTGCACTTCTCCTGGGAAAAGTCGAAGTTGATGACTTGTTCGGGGTCGGTAATTTTGAAGGATTTGGGGACTGATAAACCGAACGATCTCGCTGTTTCGGCAAAGGCAAACTTGTCATCCAGGATCTTGGTGACATCAGCATCGAAGTGGAAAAACTCTACATAGTCTGGTAATGGTGGCTTACCCTGAGAGTCATAGTGGATAACGGAAAAAATGGCTACCGGGATAAAAAAGTCGATCTTTTCTGTTTTGGCGATCGTGTGTAGCGCTTCAATGTAGCCTTCTAAGTCTTGGTTTGGATCGGGAACGGCGTAAAAGCCAGCAACAGAGTTGGAATATTGATTACCACTTAACCAGTATTTGTCAATGTCAATTAAAATGACACGATGCCCAGCCGCATGAAATGAACGTGCTAGCTGAAGGGTTTTGGTCATTCTAGCACCAGCTATCAAGATATTTTTGGAATTGGGGTTGACAACAATTGACTTACTGAATGGTTGCTGGAGAAAGTTCCACAGTAGCGATGTTAAGACGACGATGCAGTTGAAGGGAAATGCGATCGCCAGTAATGCAAGAGTGCCCAAGTTTTGGAACACTGCAAAAATATGCTCCCTCATAGTTGTAATTGTGACATGATAGTGGAACCAGTGGCCGGTGGCGAGTCAGAGGTTAAGGGGAGAAATCGATGTTGTAGTGCTGGAAGTATTCTCTAATTTGTTTTCCGTAAAGCCAATTTATATTATGGCAGACTTTGATTCATAATTGGGATCCTCTACCCCCACATCAGGTCGAATTCGCTTGTCCAGGAAGGGATGGATTGACCCAATAGCTTTTGCAGTTGATGATATTAAGTGGGAGGTTACCATGGTTTACCTGTGGGTGTGGTAACTTTACAGTAAACCGAAAACGCCCTTCTACCAAGGGCACTCGCCTCCCTCCCCCTTCAGTTTTGTCAGACAACTTTGGACTAATGACTGTATAAAGCGTTGATCCACACTTTTAAGGCTATATATGGCGCAACAAAAATCTATACAAGCGCGTATTTTCGCAGTGTTTCAAAATTTGGGGACGCTGGCATTACTGGCGATCGCATTTCCCTTTAACTGCACCGTCGTACTCGCATCGCTGCTGTGGAATTTTTTCAGCCGACGGTTAAGCAAGCAAGTGGTTTTAATCGAGAATCCCAAAAATATCTTGATCGGTGGTGGTAGGATGACCAAAACCCTTCAGCTTGCGCGATCGTTTCACACTGCTGGGCATCGAGTCATTTTATTTGATCTCGACAAATACTGGTTCAGTGGTTATCGATTTTCCAACGCTGTAGCTGGCTTTTACACAGTTCCTGACTCGCAAGAAGACATAGAAAACTATACTCAAGCCGTGCGTGCGATCGCCAAAAAAGAAAACATAGACTTTTTTGTCCCGGTGGGCATTTTCGCTGGCAGCTACTTTGACTCCGAGCGCCAGCCAGTGTTATCAGGCTGTTGCGAGATTTTCCACTTCGATGCTGATACAATGAAGATGCTGGATAACAAGTTTACGTTTGCCGAACTCGCACGCTCACTCTCGCTATCTGTCCCGAAAACCTTCCTAGTTACAGATTCCGAACAAGTTCTTAAATTCGACTTTGCCCACGAAAAGCGCAAGTACATTCTCAAAAGTATTGTCTATGACTCTGTTCTCCGCTTAGATCTCACCAAGCTACCAATGGAGTCTCACGAAAAAATGGCGGTTCATGTTAGAAGTAAGCCAATTAGTAAAGATAACCCTTGGATATTGCAAGAGTTTATTCCAGGAATTGAATACTGTACTCACAGTACAGTGAGAAATGGTGAATTAACGGTACACTGCTGCTGCGAATCATCTGCTTTTCAAGTCAATTACGAAAACGTTGATCACCCAGAAATTAAGCAGTGGGTGAGTCATTTTGTCAAAGAACTACAACTTACCGGACAAATTTCTTTTGACTTCATTCAGGCGGAAGATGGGACGATTTATGCGATCGAGTGCAACGCTCGCACTCACTCGGCAATTACAATGTTTTACAACCATCCAGGTTTAGCGAATGCCTATCTTAGTGCAGAAACGCAAAATTTTGCATTACCTCTGCAACCGCTGACTGATAGTAAGCCTACTTATTGGCTTTATCACGAAGTTTGGAGACTTAATGAAATTAGATCGTTAAAGCAGTTGCAAACGTGGTTTAAAAATATTTGGCGAGGAAAGGATGCAATATTTGATGTTAACGACCCTCTACCATTCTTAATGGTACATCACTGGCACATTCCCCTACTGTTACTCGACAATTTGCGCAAATTAAAAGGTTGGGTGAGGATTGATTTCAACATCGGGAAACTCGTGCAGTTAGACGGCGACTGATTTGGCGATTATGCTTTTAGCTGTGCGCGTCCAAGGCAGGAACCAACACCCAGGATCTCTTAAAATCTCGCTTTCTAGGGAAATCTTAAATCCGTAGGGCACGTTAACGAAGTATAACGCACCTTTCCCAGGGGTGCTAATCGGAATTAACTGATTCTGATGCTGACCCCACAGGTCGTGTACGCCGCCGTGGTCGCAAACCATAGGCAGCAGCCAAAATCAAGAAACAGGGACTATAAACTATTAACCAAATACCCAACTTCAGTAAAGTGACAGTCAATTCACCTAAAGAATGGGTGGAGTTATTCCAGGTTTCCTGAATTTGTGAACCTAAAGCACGGTGTTGGTTGCTGCTAGAAACTGCTGCTTCTAGGTTCAATGTGATAGTGGAATAAGCAACTTGATTTTGTAAGTTTTTTAACTGGGCATCAATTTGCTCAATTGACTGTCGCACATCGCTAAGTTCTTTGGCAACACTTAGCACATCCTTAATAGAACCAGCCCGATCCATAATTTTTTGCAAGTTGCTTTCGGTTTTCCGCAAATTGTTTAATCTGGCTTGCAAATCCACGAGATGATCGCCCACATCCTCAGCAGTGATATTGCGACTTTCGACAGTTCCCAGTTTGGCTAATTCGTCTAGGGTAGGTGACAGCAGGTTCTGAGGAACCCGTAACTCTATTGATGCGGTATGAACTGCGTATTCGTCTTTGGGCTGTTGTTCTTCTAGCCTAATCAAATCCCCTTGCTGTTTATTGATAATTTGCGAGACAGCATCGATACTCTTATTTAAAGAGTCAACAATCAGAGTCATTGCTGCCGTTTTGACGAGTTGCGGACGCGATCGCGGAACTTCAGCCTGACGAGATCCACTCCCACCAACTTCAGTCCGTGCTGCTGTATCCGCCACTTGTTTATTGCCTTGAACTTCAGGTATTACCTGACTAGCAGACTGAGGCGCAGAAGCACAGCTAGTGAAAATTACCCCTCCCACTAGCATACTTAAAAGTAAAGTCGGTTTGCGTGTTAATTGAGCCAAGCCACTCATATACTACCAGATGGAGAAACTTAATGCCAGTATGGCTGACTCAAAAACTCGCGTCTGGTATTGTTGCGGTTTGTGTAACGATGATTTTCTTTTAAATCTTGCGCCAGATGCAAACACTGGCAACGGATGGTTAACGGATTTAACGGATGATTTATCTGTGCCTCTGCCACCGGAGGGGCTTTCAGTTTTCAAAACGATAAACCCTACTTGTGGGGTTACCTAGGAGAGTTTATTGTCCAGGTTTTACACCCTGCCCCGTGAAAGTTAACGTTCCCGCTACTGGGGCATCATCATTGAGTGGATTTGCGTTTAGATCGAACGATCTCACTACACGCTGTAGTGAACCAGAGGAAGTGTTAGCAGAGTGAGGAGTAGCATTGGGTGGTAGGGAAAGTGGTTTAGACTTTAAAGTTTTAGCAATTTCCTCGTTTCATCCCCGACTATGCCATCAGAAGTTATCCCCATAGTTTTCTGAAATAGAATCACTGCGTCTTGAGTATTCTTGCCAAAAGACTCGTCAGCATTTAGCTTTATACCTTCGTTTCTTAAAGCTAGCTGTAATTTAGCTACGTCTTTTCCCTGTTGATTTGGTGAAGTCAAACATAAAATTCTTGGCACTTCTAAGTCACCAAAACCTTCAGCGGGCGAGTTCAATAATTTATCTTGTGTACCATCTCCAAAATTTCCATCAACCGAAATAGTGTCATGTGGGTTAGCAAGATTCCATAATTTTTGGAAAGCTTCTACCGAAATTTCTTTGATATCTTTGATACTTGAATGTATACAGTCATAATGCATTGGGTCAAAGTTACCAAGCTTTTTCCAATAGTTAGACTCTAAAGCTGGCTTCCAGGAATCAGCGTCCTCGATGTCAATAGCAGATGCATTATTATGATTACTATTTCCAGGCTTTGCAGCTGCTTTGATTTCACATCTGCCGCTTTCGTATTGAAGCATAAGCAGCATTTGCGCTGCTAATGTCCGAAAAGCAGAGTTAATAGTCATAGCTTTTCCTGCATCGGTGATAGCACTTTTTAATGTTGATTTGGCAGGAGCTTGCAACCAAGGATGCACGGCGTCGCCACTGAAATTAACACGCAAGTCATCAATCTTTACCAACAAATCAGGATGAAGTTTGTTCATCTGCCATATAAGTTGATTGTCTAAGCCCTTTACAGCGATTGTACTACACGCTGTTACGTCTTTAAGAAGCACCATAGTTTAGACAGCAGTCCCTTTGGGAGCTATTAACGATTGATATGTAATAGTTGAAGTTATTTTCGACTTATGCAGTTTTCCCAAGATCATCGCTCTTCATTCAACTGCACAAAGACTTAAGAGCAGCTTATGCTCAAATGTATCTAGTTTTTAAACGGCACGAGTGCGCGACCCCTAATCACCCAGAGGGGCTACACACGACACTTATTTACACAGTAAGTAGTACAGAGAGTTAGGCGATCGCCCCTCCGCCCCAGCCCACCGTCAAATTCCCAACTCCGGGAAGAGAGTAGCCCCAAGGGAGCCGTTGGACAATGACGAGGCTAAGGCGATCGCAACAGAGTTTATTGCTGTACGTTCGCTTATTTTTGAAGGGGAAGAGGAATTAAGGAGCGGTGTAAAAATAACTTGAACACTTTTTATGTGAAAGCTAGATTCACAAGCTATTTCAGATAAAATTTGTAAAACTTATTTTTACAGAATACCTAAGTACGCTCTCCCGTTCATCACCGATTAACCCCATCAAGCCGCATTTTTCATCAAGGGATAAGGTCGAATCAAGACATTTGCGGGGATACCTAATGAGTCATGCAAATGTCGAATCATCTCCAAAGTCAAAGCCTGTTTGCGATTTAATATTTCTGCGACCTCTTCCCCACTCCCAATCATCGGCTCCAAATTATGACTGGATAAACCACGGGATTCTAAATAATATAATATCGCTTCAATGGGGTCGGGTGCTTCAATTGGGTAATGCTGTTGTTCATATGCTTCCACCAGGGTCGTTAAAATGTCTAAACGGTCATACTCTGGTGTATTAGGTTCCGCATCAAATAACCTTTCAATTTCATTAAGCGCCGCACCATAATCAGTTTCGGTTTTGATGGGACGAAGTTCAAGCATCATAATACAACCTCAAATCGTTGTTGCATCTACGTTATCGTATTCTTTATGCGTTCCAAGAAAACGAATAAAGATAATTTCAATGTCATAACGAACGTGAACGATTAAGCGGTAATCATTGCCTTTGATATTAAAAACAACACGATGATTCGCAATAATACTGGCATTACGGTAAATACTTTTGATATCCGTCGGACTGCTCCACTTAGCACGGGATGCTTCATCATACCAAGCTTTTAGTGGTTGCTCGGCATCAGCGTATGCTTCCCAAAACGAACGTAAAGTGCTGCGGGCAATAATTCGCATACTGGGATTATATATTGCTCCCACTACAAAAGCAATTCCTTGAGCACATCACTAGAGCCATTGACAGAAATAGTCAAGTATGAAATGTGATTTTTCAGGCATGACAGCTTCTTTCAGTCCGGTAGACCACAATATTACCGTAGGGGCGGGGTACCCCCGCCCTGACAATGCGATCAATTGCAACAAATGGTATGTAGAATTCATCAACAGAGTCATAGATTTTTCCGACCAGTTTTCTCTTGTGTTTGGGATCGCATGCCACTTTTCGCACACGATTTTGGTTGTGTTACCACATAATCTTAATAACTTGTAACAATATCTGAAGTGCGATCGCCGACCCATTTCCTACTGAAAAACCGAGTTTAGTGAAGCTATAACCCTTTCGATGGATGAATTTTCAAAAAATGAAAGCCCATCTGGTAAAAAGATAATACGCTGAAAACTAAAGCTAAAAACATGGAAACAAAACAGTTAGGGAAAACAGGTGTCTTTGTGAGTGCAATTGGATTGGGGGGTATGCCGATGTCGTTAAGCGATCGCCCTCAAGAATCACAGTCTCTCAACGTCATCCATCGTGCTTTGGATCTGGGAATCACAATCATTGACACCGCCGACTCCTACTGCAAAGATGAATCTGACAAGCACCACAACGAGCGACTGATTCATCAAGCTTTGCAAACTTACAACGGTGATGCCAGTCATGTCGTCGTCGCCACCAAGGGCGGTTTGATGCGTCCCAATGGTAACTGGACGCGCAATGGCAACCCGCAGCATTTACGCGAAACCATCCGTATCAGCTTTGAAACTTTGGGTGGTGATAAACCAATTGATATTTGGCAATACCACGCTCTCGATCCAGATTACACCATCAAGGAATCTCTCGCACCAGCTAAAGAAGCAGTGGCTGCGGGTATGATTCGGTTCGTAGGAGTTTCTAACTTTTCCGTTGCCCAAATCAAGCAGGCGCGGGATGTGGTTGATATTGTCTCGGTGCAAAATCAGTATAATCCCTGGTATCGACAGCCCGAGACTGATGGCGTGCTGGAGTATTGTGAAAATGAGGGTTTGACGTTTCTGCCTTGGAGTCCGTTGGGTGGTAGTCATCGCCATAGTAGCTTGGAAGATTTTCGGGTAATTGCCCAGTTAGCCAAGGAAAAAGGCGTATCGGTGTATTGTATTGTGCTGGCGTGGTTGCGTTCCAAATCACCCTGCATCTTGCCTATTCCCGGTGCAAGCAAGACGAACAGTATTGAAGACTCAGTACGTGCTGTTGATGTGAAATTATCTGATCACGAAGTGCAAAGAATAGATCGGGAAACGTGACGACTCCACACCTACAATTTGTGTGAGGCACGTGGGCATGGGGCATGGGTGCGCGTCCTATGCCCTATGCCCTAGACGGCAAGGCGTCGATTCCTCTCCGTCTTTTTTGAATGATTCGTGAAATTGTCTGTTGCTATTGACTCTTTATGCTTTATGGTAGTGAAAAATGCCTATCTCATAAATCAAAAAGGATTGCTATTTATCCTTGATTGCTCGCTTTCTTCTTCAATAGTTATGAAAAGATTATTAATAATAAATTTGACTCAAAGAAAACGGCGAGGAATCCCAACGCTGGTCAGTCTGTGATGAATCCACGCCTCGCCGTTTCGGGCATAGGGCATAGGAAACGCACCCATGCCCCATGCCCCATGCCCACGAAATCCCACCCCTAGAAGGAGTGGGATGAGTTTAAATTGAGTAAAACAGCTATGCTACGCTTTAAAACAGCCAAAGACAACGTTAATTTCAGTAAATATTCTGACCAACTTTTACAGCATCCGCTCTTTAAAGATTGGGGTTGGATAATTGCTTTTTTAAGTATCAGTGCATTTAACGGCTGGATGATGAAAGTCTCTTCTGCATCAATAGCCATAGTCATTTATTTTGCAGTTTTTCCTTTAGCTTTTACTATTTATAGTCTTTACGATAAAACTTGGATATTTGTACTTACTTTAGTTATTTTATATTCTACTTTAGCTGTTATTTTATGTATTTTACCTTTACCTGATATTTCAGGTATCACGATAATTTTGTACTGTATAAATATTTTATTCTTCGCTTTTTTATTGATTTATATAGCAGACACGCGGGGAATTTTAGTTCCGGCTTTCACAGTAATTTTGATAATCTTGCTGTGGATGTTCATCGATTGGCAACTGATTATCCGTCTAGTTTGGTATTGCAATTTTATAGTGACTCTCAACAAATCCGGGAGAAGCCTAAGGAATCATTTAGATAATTTCAATGCTGCTATGGTAGTTATGACTGGAACCGCAGCATTTGGATTAGCACTGGGATGGATGCTGGGGGGCGTAAAGTAATAGAGTTTTAACAATTGGAGCTTGAGGTCAAGTTTTGCGGTAAGATGATGAACTTGCAATAAATCAGGACCCTTGCTGACAGGAGATGCGCCAATGGCTCGGATGTACTACGATGAAGATGCCAATTTAGACCTTTTGGCGAGAAAAACCGTTGCCATCATCGGCTACGGTTCCCAAGGTCACGCCCACGCCCTTAATCTCAAAGATAGTGGCATGAATGTCATTGTTGGGCTATATCCGGGCAGTAAGTCAGTGGCAAAAGCGGAAGCTGCTGGGTTAACTGTGAAGAATGTGGCAGATGCTGCCGCAGCCGCTGATTTTATCATGATTTTGTTGCCCGATGAGGTGCAAAAAACGATTTACAAAAACGAGATTGAACCCAATTTACAAGAAGGCAATGTGTTAGCTTTTGCTCACGGCTTTAATATCCACTTTGGTCAAGTCGTGCCACCAACTCAAATAGATGTGGTTATGGTTGCACCGAAAGGACCGGGGCATTTAGTACGGCGGACATATGAACAAGGGCAAGGAGTTCCTTGTCTGTTTGCAGTCTATCAGGATGCCAGTGGTCAGGCACGCGATCGGGCCATGGCTTATGCTAAAGGTATCGGCGGCACCCGTGGTGGCATTCTCGAAACCACTTTTCGCGAAGAGACAGAAACCGATTTATTTGGCGAACAAACAGTGCTGTGTGGTGGTTTGAGTGCTTTAATCAAAGCGGGATTTGAAACTTTGGTAGAAGCAGGTTATCAGCCAGAATTAGCTTATTTTGAATGTCTGCATGAAGTCAAATTGATTGTTGACTTGATTGTGGAAGGGGGCCTCGCCAAAATGCGTGATAGCATATCTAACACTGCTGAATATGGCGACTTTACCCGTGGACCTCGGATTGTGAATGACCAAACCAAAGCAGAAATGCGTAAAATTCTCCAAGAAATTCAATCAGGTCAATTTGCACGGGAATTCGTTCTAGAAAACCAAGCAGGTAAACCTGGATTTACTGCTATGCGTCGTCAAGAAGCCGAACATCCCATTGAGTCCGTTGGCAAAGATTTACGCGCTATGTTCAGTTGGATGAAGAAGGATTAAACCGCACCCTGTAGCAGATGGACGCAGATAATTGATTATTATATCCGCGTACGTCTGCGTCCGTCTGCGGTTTCAAGCTACTTATGGTGACTCTCTATAAAGGTGTTGGGCAAGAGTGAAACCCCTGCTTTTAAGTCTGGGGTTCCCCACACCCCACACCCCACACCCTACCCCCAACAAGACTGTTCATCCTAAGAACGAAGAAACGCAATCTTATCAACCGCCAATCCTCTCAATAGCGTTACATTTGCGGTTTTCACATCCACTGTGTACAGAGAATTAGTTCCTTGCGAGTTGGGATTAGCCAGCCCAAAGAGTACGCCTGATGGAGAAAAAGCGAAGCTGAGTAAGTCATTTTGCAAAGGTTTGTTGTTCAACGTTAATCGCGACACGTTGATAATTCTTCCTTTGCCAGTAATTAACGACTTGTTGGTCAGGTCTAGCTGCACCAGAGTTGTTACGCCTTGAGGACCGAGAGTGGTAGCGTAAATTGTTCCATCCGAGGATTGGGCAAGATTACTTAACCGCAGGAACGGTAGTAAATCGGGCAAAGCCAAATCATTGCTAGAATTGATGATACCTGTGTTGCGGTCAATAGTTACTAACTCAAAAGGCGGAGTGCCTCCATTAAGACTAACTACAGCAATGAGCGTGTCGTCTTTGATTGCCAGCAAATTTTCAACCGTACTATTGCTCTTTTTGAATCCTGATACTTTCAGAGCTTTTTGAGCTTTAGAAGACTTAGTATCATTAAAGATGAGGCGATTGACATTACCCTGGCTCGAGTTAACCACAGAGGCAGTAATCAATGTCCCATCGGATAAGGTAGTTAAACCAGTTATCCGCTCTTGAGGCTGGCGTGATATAGCTTTACCCGCAGCTTCAATGGATGTAGTTAGGTTGTTAACGGTCGTAGTCGCAATTTCAAGCGTTGATAGCTGCTTACCAGTGTCCACGTCAGAAGATATCAGGGTGATCGCTGGGGCAGTGTTGGCTATGTTGTTTATATCACTGCTCACTAAATTGCCTACATCAGTGAGGGCTTTGACTGTGCTAAGGCTCACACCATAAATGGCTGACGGCGACTGCTGTGCAACGGCCTTACCTGCAAGGTTGGCAATTGCAGTGGCGGCGGCACTGGCAACTGCCAACTGACCAAATCTTCGGCGTCTGATTCTGAGACTCATATATTATGCAATCCTATGGTAAAATAGATAGACTCAAACTTTAGGGAACAATGATGCCCGATGTGGGAGTCAGGGGTTTAGCACCGAAACTTGACAGTACGTTGACAGCAATTTGCT
>CAZZXJ010000104.1:10982-13353 GCA_964657905.1 uncultured Stigonema sp. | reverse complement strand
AATAATGCGGGAGGCACAGCCACACCGCATTTTGGCTCGTAATAATTACGAATTATTTTGACCTTGGGGCTGTTAGTCGTTAGTTGTTAGTTGGTTTGAAGCATCTCAACATTTGTTTACATAGTTAGGTTTATTTGCGCCAACCTACTTAACTAAAGTTCTTTGAAATTAGAGACAACAACTTATCCGCATGGTTCCTAAAAATACAACTTGTGCAAATCTACTGACAACAAGCGAGGCGATCGCCTCGGCATGAAAGTTCAGATTAACTTAACCGCAGTTATTGTCGGTAA
The DNA here is from genome assembly GCA_964657905.1 of uncultured Stigonema sp. Taxonomy (GTDB): domain Bacteria; phylum Cyanobacteriota; class Cyanobacteriia; order Cyanobacteriales; family Nostocaceae; genus Stigonema. Next base: position 13,060 of record CAZZXJ010000104.1, on the reverse strand, counting down.
TTGATAGCGTAGTGAGGCGCGAGACTATCATAGGAGAGACTGATGGAACTTCAACCTAGAGGTAATAGTCCATTAATTGGTACTACTGCCATTATCTGGGCCTTTGCCACAGCAATGCTGGCTATTTGCATCCCGATTGTATCGTTGACTAAAAGTGGTGCGATTTTGCCATTAGCTTTAATTTTAGGAGCCACTGTGAGTACGGTGGCGGTTTGGCGCAAGAGTGCTGAGCGCAATGGCAAAATTTCTGAGTTGACGAACAGCGTCTCTAAGTTACAGCAACGCGTCATAGATTTAGAAACTATTTGTAGCACTGACGATTTGAATCTCCAAAACAAGTTCAAACAACTGGAATCTATAGACTAGTACCGCTCCTACAGCAGTTTTCAATTGAACCCGCGCCACATTGTAAGGGCGGGGTTACCCCGCCCCTACGGTTATATTGTGGTCTACCCAACGAAGGTGCTGTAAGACTTGATTTCCCCCTAACCCACGCCAGTCGCCGTGAGAGCGGGCTAACCCTCCAGCAGCGCTGGCTCCCCTTTTTCAGGGGGTAGTTCAGATCTCCTTTGAGATGAACATGGCGTGTCCGTACCATATTGGGTGTGGATAGAGTGATTCTCGCTCTCGTCTTAAACAATAGCAATTTAGATTGAACATTATGTGATTGATTTTACGCAGTCTGTATTAAAAGCACATTCGGGAATCCACATAGTAATACCGTACACTACCCCTTTAAAGTGATTGCCGATGTTACAGCCCTTGGTGGTCTTGCTGATAACCTATCGCCCGATGCTTTTAACATTGGCGCAACCGTTTCTCAAAGAAAATATAGGGCAATCCGGTTCAAATAAGCATAAAGTCAGAAACCCGGTTTCGCAGAAGTTACCGGGTTTCTTTGACCCCAGTCATTTTGTACACAATATTTCAGACGACCATCCGCATTAATCATACTTATGCCAAAATCTCCTATACATCAAGTAGCTGTCTTGATAAATGTGAACACTAAAAATGCCAGATAAATAGTTAGCTATTGAGTATTTAAATATACATTTATATTATTTTTAACTATTTAATTTTAGTCAAATTTAATCATACTATCTAAACTTATACTGATTATTTCACGGAGGATTCACCGGACAAATATCCTCCTTTAAAGGAGACAAATTAAATGTGTTGTCAAATATTTTTTATGTCCGGAAATATTACTTGAATATTGAATATAAATATTAGCAATCACATAGGGACACCTCTTGAATGCCAATCAAAAGGTGTCTCACAAGTTACTTATAAGTAAAAAATTTGACATGAATATGATGATTCGTTTGCTGAGCGCATTCGCAATTCAGGCGTCTGCGCTTGCTGCTATGTCCAGTGTTACAACAGCACAGCCTGTTCCAGCTGCGCCTCAACAAAAAATGATGCAGAGAGTTTGCTCTGTCGATGCAGTGGATAATTTGTTGCCTCCCCCACAAAGTCAGCAAAGTAATTCTGGGCTTTCCTACCTGCAAGAGCAAGGTTTTATACAGCAACAGGACGGTTCCTGGGTTTGTTACGTGAGTTCTCTAAATAAGGAAGATCGCTATTACACCCTCTTCAAAGTCCAACAAATCAATGGAAGACTCGTAGCAAGTTCTTTCCTACAAAATGGTAGTCTGATTGATGGACAAGACAATCGCAGCTTAGACTTGTTTATGATGCTCATTGAGAATCATACGAATATAAAGCAGGGTAATCGTCAAAGTATACGCAGATATTTGTCATCCTTCATATCCCTTGTTAAGCAAGGCAAGATGCCACTCTCGCAGCGTAAGTATCTCTTCGACCAACCAAACCGTGGGGTAGTCTTTTACTATCCTATTACAGGCGGAAAACTACAAGGTACAGCAATCACAATCAACATCAATAATGTCGCCAAGAGATAAGGTTCCAGGTCATTTATCTAGTGCAGCACAGCGTAAATAAAGCAACCATTTCAACAATTGCACCAACTTGTTCTCCAACTGCCTCAGAGCTATTGGAGGCAAGGTTATATTTGCATCGTGAATGAGCCAGTATTCAACAGTATCTGTCCACTG
>CAZZXJ010000104.1:0-10882 GCA_964657905.1 uncultured Stigonema sp. | reverse complement strand
GCAAGGTTATATTTGCATCGTGAATGAGCCAGTATTCAACAGTATCTGTCCACTGAGGAAAACGTTCTAAAATCAAAGAGCGATGTTCCGTCTCATAAGAGCGCGATTATCATGTCTGCTGTCTGAAAATCTTCCTCTTTTGCCTGCCAGGGAAAACGTTCGTTATCAGGAAGACTAATACCTCTAATTCTGAGTTCCCCTGCCGCATACCAAGAAATTGCGCCAACGTTTTTTGTACCCCTCTCCAGTGCCAAAGCGCGTGAATCAGCTTGCCAGTTTAACCCTCGCTTAGTAGCTAAGTGATTAAAAAGGTGTTCGGCAAAGCGGCTGCGGTAGTAATTACCTGTACAAAGGAACAAGACTTTCTTCATGGCTTCAACACCTGAGTGTACGAGGGCAAAAGTTCCCACGGCACAGTGGTAAAAAAAATTGCTCTTGGTGGGAAAGGAAGATGGGATTACCTCACTCTGGACCACAATGCCCGCCGCCTATACATCACGCCTGCCACACGAGTGACAGTACTTGACATTGATACTGGCTCGGTGGTGGGTGAAGTGCCTAATACTTTCGTGATTCTGATTTTGGGAAATTAGGAGTTTCGTTTGAGTATGCGATAGTGCAAAAACAACTCACTTCCAACCTGACGAGTTTCGACGAGTTGAAGGTGAGGAGCATCACAGGGAAGAAAACCCTCTCCCTCCACTGGGGTAGGCGCGTCCTTTCCTCCATAAATGACGGGCCAAATGGTCAACCACCAATCATCAATTCGCTCTGCCTGCACTAAGGCAGCTGTCAAAGAGCCACCTCCCAAAGCAACGACCTTATGGATACCCCGTTCTGCCATCAAGGTGTAGGCTCGATCCCAGTCCAAGTCTGTATCCCCTAGATCAATTAAGTCTGCCAGCTTGTGCAGGGTCTTTGTATCAGAACTGCCCTCCAAACCACTGCGCGTCGTAAATATCCATCGCTCAACGTCCTGGCGGAAAAAAGGCAAGTCCGGCGGTAAGTCAAGCGAACCCGATACAACACAGGCAATGGGCTGGGGAGACTGACTCCGATCATTACGTCCAGCCAGCAGTTCGGGATTGCTAATTGTAAAGGTCGTTCCCTCAGATCGAATCGTTCCCGCTCCTACCAAGACTAGATCGGCAAAGGACACTTGATATTCTAGGTGTGCTTTATCGACTGCATCTGAATCACGGGGTGCTTTAGGGTCTACGGCACTAATCTTTCCATCAGCAGTCATGGCAAGAACTAAGGTTGTTTGGATAGCTGTCATGTTCTGAGGGTTCTATAAAGTGTCAATTTATTTCAGTTACTGTATAATATGCAACTTTCATGATTTCACCTTTTTGAATCCTCCGCTAATTTTATAAGTTTTTCTTATATATACAGATGTCCCCAACCAGCAGCAAGCGTTAAATAGTGTTCTTTACACCAACAAAGCCCTCAGCACATCAATGACCGCTTTTGTTTTGCTGAACAGGTCAAAATTGGACTATGATTGGACGAAACTGCGCGGCGATCGCCAATAACAAACAACACCAATTAGAGAATGTCAAAATCTTTAACCCAGTCTCTAAACACGCGCTGTTTGTCTTCTTCGCTTAGAACTTGAGCGATATTGGCATAACCACCTGTGATATTTCTAGTTGGATCAAAAGCTACTAACGCCACTCTATCAGGTGTTGCGGAAACGTAGAATTGATAAAACTTGATAGTTATAGGATGAACCTTTTCTGGAACAAAGCACAAAACTAGAACTGGCTCCTCGTTACATTTATCACAATAAAAGAGTCCGGTGTAGGTTTCCCAGGCATAAATCCCAAGCATTCTTTGATACTCTCCATGAACAAAAACAAGCGATGGGTCGTTTTTTAGTTGCTCATAAGCCACTTTTATTTGCTCAGAAACCGATATTGCTTGATCTTCATCCATTTTTTGTCTGCCACTTACAAATGTAATTAGGAGTATTTCAAGCTACCCCATTAACCGCACTTAATCAGACATTCGGCTTCCTAACAAGAGGGGATTGACACCTATTGCTATCAATCCCCTTTAATGGCGATCGCAGATACGGAAGCCACTTGAAAAGTTTTTGCAACACAACCGGTTTCGATGTATTATGGCAGTCTACAGAAAATTTCATTTAACTTGACCGCAAAATGATCGTAGGGGCGCTCTTTACCCCGCCCCTACCATGTGGTCAATTCAATTAAAATATATCCAAACAGTCTTGGGGCACTGACTATAAGTAGTCAGTACCCCACACATAGTATTGCGCTAGTTGAGCTTATGCTTATGCAGGAATCAATACGGTGTCAATGATGTGGATGACACCGTTATCAGTAGCAACATCAGGTGTTACGACTGTAGCATCATTGATTTTGACGCCTTTGGAAGCATCAATTTTCACATCTGAACCTTCAACAGTTTTAGCTGATTTCAGCTTAACCACGTCAGCCGCCAGCACTTTGCCTGAAACGACATGATAAGTCAGGATTTTCGTAAGCTTAGGAATATCCTTAAGCAATGCATCTACCGTGCCAGATGGAAGCTTAGCAAACGCCTCATCACTAGGCGCAAAGACGGTGTATGGACCAGCGCCTTTAAGAGTATCTACCAAATTCGCAGCCTTGATTGCAGCAACTAGGGTAGTAAAAGAACCTGCGTTAACAGCAGTATCAATAATGTCAGCCATCTATCTCACCTAGTTTTGTGTAATCTGTTAATAAGTATAAACTACTTTTTCAGAAATAATACTTAATTGGTTTAACATCTGCCGAAGCTAGATTTGCAAATAACTGTAAACCTTACCCAGAGGTAGTTTTTAGCGTACAAGTCCTGCAATCCAAATAAGAGGAGGCTGACAATGGTCGGGAGCATCATCCGTACAGTAACAGGTACAATCAAGAGTATGATTTGTCTTCACGTCAAAGGAGGCTGCAAGTCAGCAGACAGTTTACCCTCCAGACGGCGAAACAGAAATACCCAAAGTGGTAGGGAACTGTTGATTGCAATGAGTCGCACTAAATGACCTGCTGTAATAATTTCTACATTATGATCCAATGCTAGGGCTACTAGGATCATTTCTGCTGATCCTCCTGGTGCTGTTACCAAAAGACAAGTTAGCCAGTCCCAAGAGGTTAATTGCATCGCCAAGATGGCGGCGATCGCTCCTGCAACCAAAGTCATAGCTACAGACAATAAGGCGTAACCGATAGTCTTTTTCTCTAAAGTCGGTTTCTCACCCCAATACTCACCGATGGTAATTCCTAAAAGCATTTGACCCACTAAGTTGACCAGAGGCGGTGGGCTAAAGTTAAAATCAACCACAAAAGGCAACCAATTTAGCATTGGATTAAATGCAATACCAATGACTAGGGGACTAAAAAAGTCGCCTGCTGGAATTTTGCATTTTAACGCCAGATAAGCTCCTAATCCCCCCAGCAACAGTGCCAACAAGAGTAATCCTAAATAGGAGGGTTCAAGACTGAGCAAGGCGCTTTTTAACGGGGGTATTTGCGGTTTTATGTATGTATTATTTAATAATCTTACCACTAATGGAATCAGCAATACTACGGTAGTGACGCGGAGCGCCTGAACTAGCGCCACCAAGGCGACATTTCTACCATAATCGGCGGCAATAGCTGACATAGGTCCTACACCACCGGGAACTGTAGCCAGCATTGCCGTTAATAAATTGGTTTTACTCAAGCGTCCGTACATGTAGCCAATTAAGCCCCCACACAGCAGTAGGAAAAAGGTGAGAACCATAAAAACAGGAACATAAGAAGCAACACTGGCTAGATTACCGTGGGCAATTGAAAAGCCGACGTTTAGTCCCACAAGTGCCATACCAATCCTCCTAGCAGTCCGGTTAGGTTTAGGAGAATAGTCATAGAAAACCCTACACCCCTGAAGTACTACTGCACCAGAAACAATACCGCTAAATATCCACGCTACTCCTCCAAAGTGAAACCTTGCCAGAATTAAACCCAAGGGTACAGCCAGAAGCATTTCCAAGCTCAGGACAATTAGCTGGTTCACTCTTAGCTGTTGTTTGGTAACAAGTTCCTCATTGTTGCCAGCTTCCTCCGGAGTCGCTACAATTAAAGTCTGATTCATCAAAACGCGCTTTTAACTTAACTCTTTACCCAAGAATATCGCGATCGCACAAGGCAGACAGTTACTTGCAGACATATATTACATAGGGTAGCTGGTTGGTGAATCGCATCAGCCGCAAGGTGGATGACATCCTTAGCCAGCCATTTCTACCTAGCTTGATGTTTCCTGATCTTTATCCACCCAAATACATCAATTCAATTTGAATGTTTGTGCTTGGACCTGCTACCACAAATGCTGAATCTCCAAAGTTGGGTGGACCTGTGAGAATTGTGGGATTTCTGGAGAAACCAAAGCCATCAGTCGGAATTCCAAAGGCATTGCGATGAAGTTTGCGATCGCCTTTAGCATCATGCAATACTGCCACACCATAGCTTCCTGGCTTCAAATTCCTAAAAGTTACTAGCAAAGATTTATCAGTAATTGGTACGCACTCCGACTGCACTGCATTTGCAGTACTACTAGGAAAGCCTTTTCTACTTGCAAAAATACTTACGCAAACCTGTCCCTCACGATTTCTCAGCCCATCAATCTCAACGGTTAAGTTACTGGTTAAACCTGCTCTGGCACTCAATGGAGCCAAACTGCCAAGCACTGTCAATAGCACAGTACCAAATAGAAATCTTTGCATCATCAGCCTCTTTAAAGAGCAAAGGGGACGTTATCTCGCCGTTTGTTCATCGGATCTATTTAAGGGGAAGTGGAGGAAGATAGTCAATAGTCCATAGTATAAAGGTTTTTGATTATTAACTATTGACTACTTCCTGATCTTCCTTGTCTCCTTCTGTGCACTAAGAACTCAGAACTTGGTATAAACCCATGCAAATTGATTTTCATCACGGTATTACCTATTGCGTTGCCCGGTTGGCTGGGTTTGAACACGAACAGGCAAGTATCATCGCTTACTGTTCCCAGTATGTGGATGATGCAACCAATTGTGGTTTGATCAAGTTTGATAACGGTGTGATTTTCAGTCGCATCAGTTCAGCACACAAAATGGTAGACTACCGGAACTTTCAGGAGCTAGCCATTCATCGAGTATGGATCCCATTTCATTTTTTACCAGGGAATGGTGGACTTCCGGCTCAACAAGAGCCTGAAGGAAAGTTTATCAACAAACTGATTTGTCGCCCTAACAGTTATGTTGCCCAAGAAATGGTGAGAGAGTGTATAAATCGCCGTCATACTCCCTATGGACTACATAGACTTGGGATCACAATGCATGTCTATGTAGACACTTGGGCACATCAGGGCTTTGCTGGTGTCAACCATATGGTTAACCATGCAAAATACCTTTTTGATGAAAACGGAAAACCAGATCGGAAATTGATTGATCGCTTGCAAGGTTATTTCATTAGTGAAGCATTGCCATTAGGGCATGGAGCCGTACTCAGTCATCCCGATAAACCGTTTTTAAAATGGGGTTATACAAATGGGTGTGGCGAAAAAATTACTAGAGACAATCCGAAAGACTACTTAGAAGCATCTGAAAATATGTGTAAAGCGATGCAGCGTTATCTGGCAGGCAACCCTGACGCTGATGTTCCAGGGCTTCCCCAAGATGATCAAGCCCTAATTGCCCAGATGATGCAAAACATTACGGATCGCGATCGCAAGGTAAGACATCAGAAATGGTTGATCGCGATCGCGCTTGGCAAATTCAGCTTTGGCAAAGCAAATCTCACCTATATTCCCAAAGGAAAAAACTCATGGAAATATCAAGCTTTGGGAACAGAAAAAGAAGTAGATACTAAAGACGAAATTTTTGCATACGACCCAAAGTTCTTAAGCAGCAACTGGAAACTATTTCATGACGCTTTACAAGCACATCACTTCTACGTGCTACATGAACTCCTCCCCAGGTATGGAATTTGTGCAGGCTGATCTCTTCTCCTTCCACCCAGAGCGCAAATATTTTTCTCATGGCACAGGTGAGTGTTGATACAAATACGGAGATTCAATCTGCCCCAGAAGATGGATGCAGATGACATCATTAACTACTATAAAATCGATGTTGAAGCAATAGGGATTGGGGATTTCAGACAGGCTACTGTTTAAACAGTAGCGGTTACCCGGAAATACAACAAGTCCGTGACCACTGAAAGGAGAAAAATATGCAACTGGGGATGATTGGTTTGGGGCGCATGGGTGCAAACATTGTGCGACGGTTGATGCGAGGCGGACACGAGTGTGTCGTGTACAATCGCACTCCCGAGAAAGTGGAGCAGCTACAAAGTGAAGGGGCGATTGGGACCACTTCCCTAGACGATTTCGTCAGTAAATTGACTAAACCCCGTGCTGCTTGGGTGATGGTGCCTGCGGGTGAGACAACAGACAAGATGGTCATGGATCTGTCAGAAAAGATGGAGCCAGGTGATACGATCATTGATGGTGGCAATTCCTACTACAAAGACGATGTGCGTCGTGCCAAGATCCTGCTGGAAAAAGGCATCCATTACATTGATTGTGGAACAAGCGGCGGAGTGTGGGGCTTGGATAGGGGCTACTGTCTAATGATTGGTGGTCCAAAAGAGAGCGTTGAACATCTAGACCCAATCTTCAAGACTATTGCTCCCGGATCGGGCGATATCCCCCAGACCCCTGGACGTGAACACGTGAATAGCACTGCTGAGGGTGGCTACCTCCACTGTGGTTCCAACGGTGCTGGACATTTCGTCAAGATGGTTCATAACGGCATGGAGTATGCCTTGATGCAAGCCTACGCTGAGGGCTTCGATGTCCTCCGTAATGCCAACTCCCAGGAGTTATCCGAGACTTACCGCTATGACTTCAACGTCGCGGACATTGCCGAAGTCTGGCGCAGAGGTAGCGTTATCGGCTCGTGGCTACTGGATCTGACCGCAATCGCCCTTGCCGAAAATCCAACGCTTGACAACTACACAGGCTATGTAGAGGATTCTGGTGAAGGGCGTTGGACAATTATGGCTGCTATTGAAGCAGCTGTGCCAGTTGAGGTGCTGTCAGCAGCACTCTACACACGCTTCCGCTCACGCCAAGAACACACCTTTGCTGAGAAGATGTTGTCAGCCATGCGCAACAAGTTTGGTGGCCACATGGAACACCACAACGTGGGAGTCACCCCAGATGAGAAGCGTGTCGATACCGGGCATTCATAGGATAAAGTCATGACAACTGTCCAAGAAAAAACCGTAAGCGATGACCAGTCGGTTCAGCCTGCTGAACCTTGCGTAATGGTAATCTTCGGCGCCGCTGGGGATCTGACCAAGCGCCTACTAATTCCAGCACTTTACAACTTAAAACGCGGCAAGCTTTTACCCCAAGAGTTTGCGATCGTTGGCTTTGCTCGCACGGAGATGAGCAGCGACGACTTCCGCAGCAAAATCAGCCAACAAATTCAAGAATTTGCCACTGTAGAAGTCGAACAGGAGCTTTGGGACTGGTTCGAGGAACGGCTTTACTATCTAAAAGGCAATTTTGACGACAAGAGCGCTTATCAGCAACTGAAAGACTTGCTGGCGACTGTTGACCAAGAGCGCGGCACTCGCGGTAATTATCTCTATTACCTAGCGACTGCCGATAACTTTTTCTCAGAGATTGTGCGGCAACTTGGTGAAGTAGGGCTGGTGCAGGAATCGGAACACTGGCGGCGAGTGATCGTTGAGAAGCCCTTTGGTCATGACCTAGATTCGGCTCGCACCCTCAATAAAGAACTCAGTAGTGTGCTTAAGGAAAGCCAAATTTACCGCATCGACCACTATCTTGGTAAAGAGACGGTGCAGAATATCTTGGTTTTCCGCTTTGGCAATGGAATGTTTGAGCCGATCTGGAGCCGCAATTACATTGACCACGTTCAAATCACTGTTGCTGAGACTGTTGGCGTAGAAGGGCGAGGCGGCTTTTACGAAGGCACGGGAGCGCTGCGGGATATGGTGCAAAACCACCTTTTCCAGTTACTAGCCATGACGGCTATGGAACCGCCACTTTCGTTTGACGCTGATGCATTGCGTGATGAGAAGTCTAAATTACTACATGCGATCGTTCCATTGAGTGAAGCGGATGTCCTCTCCCACGCTGTCAGAGGTCAGTATGACGCGGGTACAGTCAAGGATAAGTCGGTGGCTGCCTACCGATGTGAGCAGCGAGTCGCAGCGGATTCCAACACTGAAACCTTTGTGGCGCTGAAGCTGATGATTGACAACTGGCGCTGGGCTGGTGTGCCATTCTACCTACGTACTGGTAAAGTTATGCCCAAGCGAGTCAGCGAAATCGCTATCCAGTTCAAACGTGTGCCACATTTGATGTTCCGCCAAACTTCTATTGAAAAGCTGACGCCAAATTTTCTGGTGCTGCATATTCAGCCGGATGAAGGCATCAGCCTGCAGTTTGGGGCAAAAGTGCCAGGACCGATCATCCGTATGGATGGAGTGGAGATGGATTTTCACTACGCCGACTACTTTGGTATGACGCCCAGTACTGGCTATGAGACTCTAATCTACGACTGCATGATCGGGGACGCAACCTTATTCCAACGGTCGGACAATGTGGAAATTGGTTGGAGTGCAGTGCAACCAATTCTAGATGTGTGGAAAGCCAAACCACCTAGTAACTTTCCCAACTATGCAGCAGGTACTTGGGGACCTCAGGAGGCAGACGATTTGCTAGAGCGTGACGGTCGCCATTGGCGGCAAATAGACTGATGGACGGTAGGGGCGACCCATGTGTCGTCCCTACGGTTCAGATAAAAGCATGATTACCGCCCCAAGAGATTGGTGGCAGCACCAGCAGCGGCTCCATTCAGAGCATTAGCACCGGTATGATGACGGTTGGTAATAAAGCCTGCTGCTGTACCAGCCGCTGCACCCACTGCGGTATCTCGAACCAAGTGACGACTTTTATGGCGTCCGCCGTGGTTAACAGCATTAACAGCAGCACCAGCAGCAGCTCCATTAACGGCATTAGCAGCGGTATGGTGACGGCTGGTAACAGTACCGGTTACTGCACCAGCAGCTGCACCTACTCCTGCATCTTTTATGATCCGGTGGTTTGCTGATGCGGGCTTCACAGACATTAGGTTGCCACCGATTAGACTCATAGCTACCAGGCTGGGTAATAGTGTGCGTTTCAAAATTGGATGCATTACCATACCTCAAAAATGGATTAACTGCCCTTAGAAAGAGGAGTAGACAGTTTCATGACTTTTCTATCTCTAGTATAGATAAGAGGTCTTTTTCTGTCTTGACCCCAATGGATAGTTGGATCTATTGACACTCCCCATGCCTTTAGGCAAGTGGATTTTGTAAGAGGTTTAGCCGTATCTCTCACATATCCGACTGTCGGACACATATAATGTATCCCGTAGGCTTGGTTCCGGGACTCCACCCCTAAAGGATCGATATCTTTCTAGGCATCACTTTCCCCCAGTTTGGGGGTAGGATCAAAAATAATTGATCTGTTTCATTTCATTGTAGCAGAAAAACAATTTTTTTGAGTGGGACTTCAGTCCCGATCGGGCTTACCCCATGCATGAATGCACCTTTCTTGCGCCCTACGATTTTCGGTCAATTAGATACAAATGTTGATGCCCCATCCTCGGATGATTGGATTAAGATATCTGGTGGCAGTTGTGCGCATACATTAGACATCTCCGAAAAAGAATGTAGAGACGCGAAATTTCGCGTCTCTACAAGGATTTCAGGTAATGCACATAGTTAATTTCTGGAGACGTCTATTATGTACAACTGAAAGATAAAATCTGTTAAGATATGTTGACTGCACCGCGCATGTGCAACGTATTCATCCCACGGCTAAAGCCGATGGGCTTTCTACTCCGATTGCTGTAAATGGTTGCCCAAATCCAAGAATTTGATGCCTCGCACTGGGTTAAAACTCGTTCTTCCATAGACCCCACCCAATCCACTTTTCTGACTTGGACAGGTAAGATTTATGCCTTTATTCCTGGGGAGAAGAGAAAACTTTTGTTTAAGATATTGGGTATGAGTGTAAGCAGGTGTATTCTTACAGAAGAGGGTAGCTGGGATTTTACCTCCAGAGAACTGACTTATTACCTTGACCCAGAGACAGGTGAGGCGAGGCGGAAATGGGAGAATCCTTGGACAGGGGAAACAGTTCCGGTAATGCACGTAGCAAATAATCCAGTGCAGGGACACTTTCAGGGTCAGTTTCCGGCACCCGTAGAGGGCGATCGTACCACTTTCGTATTTGACATATTTCCCACTTACCCTAATCCTTTGGCAGAAGATCCTAAGTTTGCTCAATACAGTCCACAACCCACCTATCAGGCGGCGGAGTTGTTTAAAATTACTGTGCCAACGGCAGATTTATTCAATCCAGAACTCCCTTCGGTTTCTCAACTCCAGCTAAGCTGGGATCGGATTGGTCAATGGCTTCCTTGGATGAAGATGGGTGCTAGCCCCGGTCATCTCATATATAGTGCTTACGGTAGTAAAGTCAATGGTTTTACTGAGTTGCCGCAACTGCTTCAGGATGAAATTAATAGCCGTATTCCTTTATACAGGAATGCTCCAAAATCCTTTCTTGATGGCGAAGATATGACATCGTGGGTATACTTTCAACGGCACTTTGATGCTTACTTGGCGGACGAAACATTCCCTCTGCCTGAAGCTGAGAATGAATGAAAAGGAGACGTGAAGTCAGTCGTCAGGAGTCAGAATAACCCCATGTCTAAAGTCAGGGGTTTCTATAAAGAATTTTGTTTCTTTGTCTCCACGGATAAATCCGCTTGCTCTAGACCACG
>CAZZXJ010000103.1:11590-13390 GCA_964657905.1 uncultured Stigonema sp. | reverse complement strand
ACTTGGCAACGCAACGCTGACGGAAAAATTGAGTTAATTGCGGCTCACACGAACGCCCATTTGCAGCAGCAATTAACTTGTGCTACGATTCCTAGGAATTAATTGAAAATTTGTGGAAACATTTAAATAACGAGTGCTTAGTGCTGCACAAAAATAAGTAATTGTACAGGGGATTTTATCAAGCCTAATTTTTACAATAATAATGTAGCTGGTTGGTTGAAAAGATGGGGCGGTAAGTATTTGACGCTCAGCCTTGATTTCATATCCAAAGTGTTCAAGTTATTTTCTCTAGCCTTCTGACTACCTGATTGCCAAGAGTTACAAAATAAAAATCGCTTGCAGGTTACTCTGAGGGTTGGTAATGAAGAGTGTCAACATTGATTTACCAGGTTATAGGATGACAAACCAGCTGTATGCTGGGTCGCGGACCTTGGTGTATCAAGCCATTCGGGAAGTAGACCAGTCCCCAGTCGTCCTCAAACTGCTGCAAGAAGAATACCCCACGTTTGGGGAATTAGTCCGGTTTCGCAACCAGTACGTGATTTCCCAAAATCTGGCACTGCCAGGTGTGGTCAAACCATTGGCACTCTTACGGTATCGTCAGGGCTATGCCCTAGTCATGGAAGATGTGGGGAGCATTTCCCTGTCAAATTACCTGAAACAACTAGCGGCAGATGGTGATTGCTCAACCCCCTTAGCCATTGCGGACTTTCTCATCATCGGGCTGCAACTGGCACAGACGCTCTCGGAACTGCATCGCTGTCGGGTGATTCACAAAGACCTCAAGCCAGCCAATATTCTGATTCAGCCCCAAACAAAACTTGTGAAGCTGATTGACTTCAGCATTTCCTCCCTGTTACCCAGAGAAAACCAGGAAATCCAGAATCCCAATGTTATCGAAGGCACTCTAGCCTATCTATCGCCGGAGCAAACTGGACGGATGAACCGGGGAGTTGACTACCGCAGCGATTTTTATTCTCTGGGTGTCACATTTTACGAACTCCTAACGGGGCAACTCCCCTTTGCAGCAGATGACCCGATGGAATTGGTGCATTGCCACATTGCCAAATCTCCCATACCTGTCGCTCAGGTGAACCCGACAGTGCCCATGGTAGTTTCAGAAATAGTTGCTAAGCTGATGGCGAAAAATGCGGAGGAGCGCTATCAGAGTGCGTTAGGGCTGAAGCACGACCTGGAATGCTGTCTTTTGGCATGGAAGGAAACTGGCACCATCGCCCCCTTTAATCTGGGACAGGAGGATCGGTGCGATCGCTTTCTAATTCCCGAAAAGCTTTACGGTCGTGAATCCCAAGTTCAAACACTGTTAGAGGCGTTTGAACGCGTCAGTGAAGGCACAGCAGAACTGATGCTGGTGGCTGGCTTTTCCGGCATTGGCAAAACGGCGGTGGTGAACGAAGTCCACAAGCCGATTGTCCGGCAACGAGGCTACTTCATCAAAGGCAAATATGACCAGTTCAACCGCAACATTCCCTTTTCTGCCTTTGTGCAAGCGTTTCGAGATTTGATGGCACAGTTGGTGTGTGAATCCGATACTCAACTGACGCAGTGGAAAACCAACATCCTAGCAGCATTGGGGGAAAATGCTCAGGTGATCATCGACGTGATTCCGGAGTTGGAGCAGATTGTCGGGCAACAACCCCCCGTGACCGAACTGTCTGGCAGTGCTGCTCAAAACCGCTTTCATCTGCTATTTCAAAAGTTTATTCAGGTGTTCACAACCATTGAACATCCATTGGTAATGTTCTTGGATGATTTGCAGTGGGCGGATTTGGCTTCCCT
>CAZZXJ010000103.1:0-11490 GCA_964657905.1 uncultured Stigonema sp. | reverse complement strand
TGGTTGCCGATACACTCCAGTGTGCAGGAGAAATTGCCCAACCCCTGACTCAGTTAGTCTATCAAAAGACCAAGGGCAATCCCTTCTTTACGACACAGTTTCTCAAGGCGCTGCATGAGGACGGATGGATTGAGTTTGATGGTCAATCTGGACATTGGCAGTGTGATATTGCCAATGTGCGCTCACTCTCGCTGACTGATGACGTGGTGGAATTTATGGCAATGCAGTTGCAAAAACTTCCCCACGCCACCCAAAACGTCCTGAAACTCGCTGCGTGCATTGGCAACCAGTTCGATCTAAATACGCTGGCAATTGTATCTGAACAATCTCATACGGAAACAGCGACAGTTTTGTGGAAAGCGTTGCAAGATGGACTAGTCCTGCCGATAAATGAAGTCTATAAGTTTTATCAACAAGAGTCATTTGTCAATGGTCATTTATCATTTGTAGATGGTCAAAAACAAATGACCGTTTCTTACAAGTTTTTGCATGATCGCGTCCAGCAAGCAGCGTACTCGCTGATTCCTGAAGAACAAAAGCAAGTCACCCACTACCAGATCGGGCGGTTGCTTCAACAAGCGACGACCGTGAGTGAATGGGATGAGTTGCTGTTTGCGATCGTTAACCACCTCAATCAAGGAGCATCTCTAATTGGGGATGAGCAAGAGCAACAGGAACTCGTGCAGTTAAACCTAGCGGCGGGACACAAAGCCAAGAGTGCAATTGCTTACCGGGTAGCTTTGGACTATTTCAACACAGGTATTTCTCTGCTGACGAGCGATCAGTGGCAGAGCCAATACAATCTCGCTCTCGCTCTGCATGAAGGGGCAGTAGAGTCGGCTTACCTAAGTACTGACTTTGAGCAGATGGAGCAGTTGGCTGAGGTGGCGCTTAGCCATGCCCGTTCCTGGCTGGATCGAGTCAATATTTATGCTACTAAGATCCAGGCAGGCGTGGCACAAAATCAGATCCTAGAAGCTCTGCATCTGGCACGGTTCGTGCTCAAGCCACTAGGAGTGGATCTGCCAGAGCAACCCACCCAGGCAGATATCGGACAGTCACTTCAGCACACCCAAGCATTGCTTGACGGCAGGTTGATCGAATCCTTGCTGGAATTACCCGAAATGACCGCACCAGACAAAAAAGCTGCAATGGTAATTCTCTCCAGCATTAATTCGGCTAGCTATATTGCTGCTCCTGACCTGTTACCCCTGATCGTCTTTGCCCAGGTTGATTTATCCGTGCAATACGGCAATGCACCAGAATCGACCTATGGCTATGTCAACTACGGGTTGATCCTGGTTGCCACTTTGGGAAATATTGACGCGGGCTATCGTTTTGGGCAACTGGGGATGAACTTGTTGCCGCGCCTCCATGCCCCCAAGCTCGATGCTAAAACCATTTTTGGATTCAACGTCTTCCTCAGACATTTGCAAGAACCAGCGAAAGACACCCTGAACGGGTTTCTGCAAGCCTACTCCAGTGGATTAGAAACGGGTGATCTTGAGCATGCTGCCCTCAGTCTAATGTGTTACAGCTACACGGCTTATTTCAGTGGGCAGGAACTATCTTCCCTCAGACAAGCGATGGAAGATCATCGCCATGTCATGCAGCAATTACGTCAAAAGGCTTATCTTTCCGTTCAAAGTATTTACTATCAGGCTGTACTCAATTTACTAGAGACTATAGCTGAACCGGATCGGTTGTGTAGCGAACACTATGATGAAGATGAAATGGTTCAGCTTCATCTGGAAGCAAATCAATTGGTGGCGCTGTATCAAGTTTATTTCAATAAACAGATCCTCTCCTATCTGTTCCAACGCAATGAACAGGCTCTAGAAAATGCCCGTTTGGCAGAACAGTATTTGGGCGCAGCAGCAGGACTCATACATGTTCCGATTTTTTACTTCTATGATGCACTGGTTCGGTTAGCAGTTTACCCGGATGTCAGCGAGACAGAGCAAACAATCATTCTGGAGCGGGTGGCGGTCAACCAAGAGAAACTTAGCGCCTGGGCAGTCCATGCACCGTGTAATCAGGCTCACCGCTATGCATTGGTTGCCGCAGAACGGTGTCGAGTATTGGGTGACAGAGCAGAGGCAAGTGAACACTACGATCGTGCGATCGCCCTGGCAAAAGAACACGAATACCTCAATGACGAAGCGCTAGCCAACGAACTGGCTGCCAAATTCTACCTGGACTGGGGCAAAGCTCGCATTGCTCAGGAATACATGACACAAGCGTACTACAGCTACGCTCGTTGGGGAGCCAAAGCCAAAGTTGTAGACCTAGAACAGCGCTACCCGCAACTCCTTGTCCCAGTTCTAAAACAGGCAGCAACAACACTCGCAATCAGCGAAACCATCTTTGCCACCGAAACCAAATCGTCTACTCAAACCTCCTCATCCGGCAGCACTAGTGCCTCTGTCGCGCTCGATTTTGCCTCGGTCCTCAAAGCCTCCCAAACGCTTTCCAGCGAAATTCAACTCAACAAGCTGCTGTGTGCCCTTTTGGAAATCGTGACAGCAACAGCAGGGGCAGATAAGTGTGTGCTGTTGTTGCTTAATGGCAATCAACTCACGGTTGAGGCAGTGGCTCAGGTGGGTCAGCCCGCAACCGTATTGCAGTCGATACCGCTACACAACAGTCAAGAGGTGCCGATTAGGCTGGTTAACGGCGTCAGACGCACCCTGCAACCGGCAGTCATTATAGAGGCAGCCTGCCATCCATCCCTATTAGCTGACCCATACATTTTGCAGCAACAGCCCAAGAGTGTAATGTGTACCCCAATCCTGCATCAAGGCAAACTGCTAGGAGTGCTGTATTTGGAAAATAACTTGACGATTGGAGCGTTTACCAGCGACAGGGTGGAACTGCTCAACCTGCTCTCTATTCAAGCAGCGATTTCCCTGGAAAACGCCCGTCTCTATCAAGAGTCACAAGCCTATGCTCAACAGCTAGAACAAGTCTTACAAGACTTGCAGCAAACCCAATTGCAAATGATTCAAAGCGAAAAGATGTCTGCGTTGGGTAACTTGGTTGCTGGAGTCGCACACGAAATCAATAATCCTGTTGGCTTTATTTCTGGCAACCTTAGCGAAGCCCAGCAAACGGTACAAGACTTAGTGGAGCATCTGAACTTGTATCGCACCCAAGCATCAGCAACCGACATTGCAGACCATGCGCAAGAGATTGATGTAGAGTATCTCATCTCAGACCTGCCCAAGATGATTGACTCGATGAAAGTGGGGTGTACTCGCATCGAAGGCATCAGTACCAGCCTCAGCACCTTTTCCAGAGCCGATCACAATCATCAAGTCACTGCAAATCTTCATGAGGGCATTGATAGCACCATTCTGATCCTCAAACATCGCCTGAAAGCGAATGAATCTCGACCCGCGATTGAAGTTGTCACTGACTACGGAAATATCAGCCCAATTGAATGCTTCCCTGGACAACTTAATCAAGTGTTTATGAATATCCTGGCAAACGCGATCGATGCGTTGGAAGAATCGAATACGGGACGCGGTTTTAAAGATATTCAAGCACAGCCGAACCGGATTATAGTGAAAACAGAACCATCAAACGACCGCCAATCTGTGCTGATCCGCATTCAAGACAACGGTATTGGCATGACAGATGACGTGAAACAAAAGATTTTTCAGCATCTATTTACGACCAAAGGGGTGGGGAAAGGCACCGGGTTGGGACTGGCGATCGCCCGTCAAATTGTAGTGGAAAAACATAGTGGGACGATCAAGGTTAACTCAACTTTGGGCGAGGGCACTGAGTTTGTGATTACCCTTCCAGTGAAACCTAAAAGCGTAGTTAACCGGAGTCAACTATAACTTCAAGTTTCTTCTCTCCTCTGTGAGCGCTCCACCTAGAATCGTAGCGCCGTGCGCTCAACCGGGTAGGCGTAGGAATTTATATTTGGTGTTCACAAAAGCGATCACAACATCTTGGCGGGTGTGGGCGGTCGTTTTTGTTTTACCTCTCTATTTTAATGCTTTTTATGGCATTTAATAATAAGTTTAAAGCATATTATATGTTTTTTATGGCTTGTAACTTTTCCTTATAAGGTATAAAATTAAGAGCAAAGGAGGAAAATTGTATGTCTAGGGTTAGCAAATTGCGTTATGCCTTTATAGACTTATATATAAGTCACAAAAGCATGAGTATGGATATGTCTATGATTAGAGAGAGGATGGAGGAGCTAGGCATAGACCTGGCAACTCTAAACCGCCGCTACTGTGAGATTCGGCGTAAGAAGGGTGATACAACAGCAACCCCCGTAAACCGCAGGAATATGCTCGCTAAAGCAACATCTGATGAAGGGAACCCAACTTTGGAAACCTTTATGGATATTGTTTCTGCTTTGGATGGCAAGATTTTGATTGAGTGGAAAAGTACAAAAGTCAAAGAGTTTGGAAATGACAGTGCAGCATAAGCGTGTTACTCGGTCTAAACCAAGAACTAACTCGCTCGTGCTGATCGCGCCGGGGAGAATGGACTTTAGCAAACCGTATTCTTGATACAGAGTGTCAGAGTTCTTGCTCATAGGATTTAGCTGATGACTTTTGTATAAGCTCCTGGGACTCTGGCTAGTGACACAAGTGTAAGATAATAAAAAACTCCTACTGTTAGTTTGCCGACTTGCCAGTAGGAGCTATTGAAGAAAATTTCTAAAATTCTATGAATTACATCTTATCAGATTCCTCTGCACATAGCACGGGAGCAGATTCCCTATGGGAAAAACCCACATTTGAACAAGATTCTAGCAGAACCAAGCAGATAACCGACGAGTGGATACAGAGCTTATCACCAGAATTAAAAGACGCAGCGTTATTGAGGTTTTGCAAAATCGTAGAGGCAAAGCCAACAATAGTGGAGTCGTTCACCCTAAACCAAGTCTTGTATCGCACAATTTCAGGCAATACCTTCACCGAATCAGCAGAGTCAGTAGCTGAGCGTACTGGTTGCGACAGAAAAACAATCTTCAAGGGATTAAACCAAGCAGTTGAGCAAAACATCCTTGAGAAAAACAAGCGGGCTGGGACAAGCAACGAATATTCCTTCAAACCAGTAGAGGAGTGGTTACCACAATCGGTAGTCCGTAATAAGGACACCCAAAAAGGGAAGATAGTACAATTTCCCAATACTGAGAATCTTCAACAAGCAGTAGAAACCGAACCAGTCCGTAGTAAGGACGACCCGGAAATGGACGCAAACAAGTTGTTTGTTGTTTCTTTAAAAGAAGAACAAACAACAGAAGAAGTTAGCGTCCCCGTGAAGGATACCCCTTCGATTTGGCGCTGCTTGCCAGATGGAAGCCGTTATGCTCAAGTACCTCCCATTCATGACCAAGAAATTGGGGTGGAAATCCAAAGACAAATGGATCTTGAGGGACTGACGGCACAGTCTGTGGTGGGGAGAGCGATCGCCTTCAGCAAAGCCCCCCTAATCTTGTTGGAACTATTGGCGAACATAGTCCAAGCATTGATTGATTCAAGTTTGAAAGTGCAGCCTGAGCCTACTATTGCTCCCGTGGAAGTTGTGGTTTCGTTGCAGCTGTCTAAAATTTTGGAAATTATCGGTGTCAACCTTTCCCCACGGCAATTACAAAAGTGCGTCACACAATACGGCGAGGATGTGATGCTCAGTGCTGCAAATGAACTCAAAAGAACTGGAGTGCTAGCCAACAAAGAAAATCCCACAGGCTACTTTTTGGGATGTTTGAAGAACGGCATGGGGCAGAAGCCAGCCACGATTCACCAAACTGATTTCCACCATCCGTTCTTTTGGTCTGCTTTTGTTTTGGTCGGAAACTGGCTTTAGTTCAGTAATAACACTTAGTTTAAATGCAATTATTGTATGTATTTTCTTATTTATTTTAGCTAAAAATTGTCTATATTAATAGTAGATTTTACACTAATTTACTTATGCTAGAGATTATTCCATCAACTTGTTGCCACAGTCATAGTAAAGGTATTTTGTATCACATGCTAATTAAATCGGGGAAAACACAATGAAACGTCGATATTTAGCTAGTACATTGAGCATCATCACTCTGTTCGCTAGCAGCCTATGGACTAGTGCCCATGCTGTTACATTTACCCCACCCGCCAACAATGGCACTCCTAGTCAAACGACTGGGGGGGCTTCCCGAGGTAGTTTCTTTATCCCTGACTCTGGGAAAGGTGTTCCTAGTCAAACAACGGGAGGAGCTGCTCGGGGTAGTTTGTTTACCCCTACCGTAGGGAAGGGTACGCCCAGACAAGCAACTGCCGGAGCAAAAAGTCCGGCAGCGCTCATCGCACTCCTGCCCCAAAGCTTCTATGGTACAACGGTGTCTGAACGTCCGACAATTCTGGTGTATCTCCCTGCTTCCAATGCAAAAGAAGCGGTGTTCAGCCTCAAGGATGAAGCTGGCATAATGCAGCATCAGATGACTATTCCCGTGGCTGGGAAAACAGGGGTGATCGCTGTCAAATTGCCAGCCAATGCACCCGCTTTAGCCGTTGGGAAAAACTACCAATGGTTCCTGGCAGTTAAAGTGGATGGACAACTCAGCCCTAGTACGCCTTACGTCGATGGTTGGATTCAGCGCATCCAGCCCAGCACTGATCTGGCAAGGGCGATGCAGCAGGAAAATGCTCTGAAGCGGACGGAGGCTTTGGGTAAAAACGGGGTTTGGTATGACTGTGTGGCAACACTTGCGGCGCTACACACCGCTCAACCCACTAACACAAGCCTCACCCAGCAATGGGAAGAACTCCTCTCCTCAGTTGGTTTGAAGGAGGTTGTCACAGCTCCGTTAGTGGCATCTGCTAACTAAACACAGGTGTTTGTGGAGCGAGGCCCCACATTGTCTGACCGAGATCAATTAACTGTATGGCGCAAATATGTGGCGCAGATTCCAGGCTTTCATCCAACGCACTCGTAACGTTTTGATCATTACTCCCAGTGTTGCCCTGACGGTGATTGTCGGGCAATCATTGGGACTTTTCAATTTGCCTGAGTGGAAAATTCGCGATCAATGGGTTCGTCAGCGATCGCACCAGACAATTGCTGACGATATCGTTATTGTCACCATCGATGAACGCGATATTCAATCGGTGCGCAAATGGCCAGTTCCAGACTGGGCACTGGCACGATTACTGGAAAAAATCCGGGTACAGCAACCCCGTGCCATCGGACTGGATCTCTATCGAGATTTACCCGAAGGAAGCGGGCATGAGGAACTCGTGCAAATCTTCCGCAGCACTCCCAATTTGATCGGAGTTGAGAAAATCATCGGTGAGCGCATCAATCCCCCACCGGAATTGAAAAAAAGCGATCAGGTAGGATTAGCAGATTTGGTGCTGGATGGTGATCAGTATCTGCGTCGTGCCCTACTTACGGCTGAAGATCCGAAACAAGGCACCATGAAAGCGGGACTAGCAACCCGTATGGCGCTCAAGTATCTCGAAGCGGAAGGGATGACGTTAGAAAGCATTGACCCCCAGCAGCAAAAGTTTCGGTTGGGCAAGGAAGTCTACCTGCCACTGAAAAATCAGGAAGCAGGCTATCCTGATGCCGATTTAGGCGGCTATCAAATTCTGCTCAACTGGCATGGAACGGAGGCGGCGTTTCGCACAGTTACCATGCGCGATGTCTTAGCCGGGCGAATTCCGGTAAACCTGATGCGCGATCGCATGGTGTTTATTGGATCAGTCGCCTCCAGTACCAATGATTTCTTCAGCACACCCTTCTCTTCTTGGTTGTCTACGCACAAACCGACTCCAGGTGTCGTTATCCATGCCAATATTGCTTACCAACTTGTGCGAGGGGCAAAAACAGGACAAGCAAATCTGCACGGTGTTTCTAACATTTGTGTGTCGTTATGGATTATTGTTTGGTCCGCCATGGGTTCTATGGGCAGTTGGTGGTTAACCAGTATGCGTACCGGGCGACGGATTCCAGGCGGCAAAATTCTTTGGGCAACTATCGGGATGAGTGGGGCATGTATGGGGGGTGGCTACGGGATGTTTTTGAAGGGCGTCCTGATTCCGGTAACACCCACCATTACTGCGTTCATTGGCAGTGTGATAGCGACAACGAATGCTTATAAACAACAGCAGATGGAACAAACAAATCGCCAACTGGAAATTGCGAACGGTCAACTATTGGATTATTCCAAAACCCTAGAGGCAAAAGTCGAAGGGCGAACTCGTGAACTGCTTGAGGCAAAGCAAGCTGCCGATGCTGCCAACCAGGCGAAGAGCGAGTTTCTCGCAAATATGAGCCACGAACTACGCACACCGCTCAATGGCATCCTCGGTTATGCACAGGTGCTAGAGCGATCGCCAACCATCACAGACAAAAACCGGGAAGGGATCAGAATTATCCACCAATGCGGGTCGCACCTCCTCATGCTGATCAATGACATTCTCGATCTCTCGAAAATTGAAGCTCGTAAATTGGAATTGGTTGCCACCACTGTAAATCTGCCTGCCTTCTTACATGGTGTTACCGACATTTGTCGTATTCGATCTGAGTTCAAAGAGATTGCATTTAACGTCTTAATTAGCGATCGCCTACCACTTGCTATTGAGGTGGATGAAAAGCGGCTGCGGCAAGTTTTGATCAACTTGCTGGGCAACGCCATTAAGTTTACTGACACAGGTGCAGTCACTTTTAAGATAGAGGTCATTTGTCAAGAGTCATTAACAAAGGAATTTGAACAAATGACAATTCACAAAATTAGGTTTTCTATTGAAGATACGGGTATTGGGATGTCACCAGACCAATTGGAGAAAATCTTTTTGCCCTTTGAGCAAGTGGGCTCAGCCGGACAGCGATCTGAAGGTACTGGCTTGGGATTGACCATCAGTCAAAGAATTGTGGCATTGATGGGGAGCCAAATTCAGGTACACAGCCGCTTGGGCGAAGGAAGTGTATTTTGGCTGGATTTGACAGTACCGTCCCATGACTGGCATGCAGAAGCGATCGCTCCAACCCACCAAAAAATTACCGGGATTCGGGGTAGTGTACCTCAGGTTCTCATTGTCGATGATGATCACAACCACCGTTCCATGTTGACCGGTCTACTGCAAGAAATTGGCTGTCTGACTCTGGAAGCGAACGACGGCAAACACGGGCTACAGGTCGCAAGTGAAAACAACCCAGATGTGATTGTGCTCGATTTAAACATGCCCAATATGGATGGGTTTGAGCTAATGTTTCACCTGCAAGCGAATCCGCAAACCCGTTGTGTTCCGATCATCGTCTGTAGTGGCAGCGTATTTGAGGAAAATCGTCAGCGGAGTTTACACGCTGGGGCAAGAGCATTCCTGCCCAAACCCCTTCAGATCGACGAACTGCTGAATGCGTTGCGATCGCTGCTGAAAGTGGACTGGATCTATAGCCCATCCACACCTCAGCAATCGTCTCCCCAGGGTGGGCAGGCATCTGATAGTGAATGGGTTCTGCCATCGCCGGATGTTTTGCAACAACTTTATCATCTGGCAATGATGGGGGATATTCCGGCGATCGAGGGAATGTTAGCAGAGCTAATTGAGCAAAACAGGCGGCTAGTTCCCTTCGCGGCTGAGTTAAGCAAACTCACTGCCAACTTCCAAACGGCAAACATCCGTAAGTTCCTCAAATCATTTGTAACAACGGAGTCACGTCAATAATGGCTGTTCCTCTCTCGAAGCCAATGCATATCCTTTTGGTGGACGACAATCCAAACAATCTCAAGGTACTATGGGAAGCCATACAGGGATGTGGCTGGAAAGCACTGATGGCAACAGATGGAGCATCGGCGATCGAACAAACAGAATACGCCGCTCCCGATCTTATTCTCCTAGATGTCATGATGCCTGGTATTGATGGATTTGAAACTTGCCGCAGGCTGAAAGCTAATCCCATTACTGAGAATATTCCGGTCATTTTCATGACTGCCCTATCCGATTCCATCGACAAGGTAAAAGGACTGGAAATTGGCGCAGTTGACTATATTACCAAACCTTTCCAACTGGAAGAAGTCATTGCCCGATTAAAGTTACACCTGAAAATCTCCCATCTCACCCGTACTCTCGAACAACGGGTGCAAGAACGCACCGTAGAATTAACCCAATCTCTACAGCAGTTACAACAAACTCAGCTACAACTGATCCAGAGTGAGAAAATGTCCACTCTGGGACAACTTGTTGCAGGCATTGGTCATGAGATTAACAACCCGGTTGGTTTTATTGGCGGAAATTGCTCTCATATTGAGAAATATGTCAAGGATCTCCTTCGCTTGGTACACCTCTATCAAGAGAAGCTGCCGCATCCAGACTCGCAAATCAAAGATCTTGTGCAAGAAATCGACTTAGAATATCTGATTGAGGATCTGCCTAAACTGCTGGAATCAATGTACAAGGGAATTGTCCGTCTTGAGGACATCAGCCTGTCTCTCAGAACCTTTGCTCGCGCCGATATTTCATCTAGGGTAGAATTTCACATTCACGAAGGAATCGATAGCACCTTGATGCTATTGAAGCATCGATTGAAAGCCAATGGGGACCACCCTGAGATCCAGGTCGTAAAACAATACGGTGAGTTACCCCCAATCAATTGCTATCCCGGACAATTGAACCAGGTATTTATGAATATCATCGCCAATGCCATTGATGCATTTGATGACCTCAATCAAAACCACTCTTATCAAGAGATTGCTGCTTGCCCGAACATCATCACTATCACTACATCGGTTGATCCTGTGCAAGCAGCCGTCACAATTTGCATCAAAGATAACGGAACCGGCATGGTTCCTGAGGTGCAAGCTCGAATTTTTCAGCAATCGTTCACAACCAAGCCTGTGGGCAAGGGAACCGGGCTAGGATTAGCTATCACCTACCACATTATTGTTGATAAACACAATGGACAAATCAACTGCTTGTCAATCCCTGATGTGGGGACGAAGTTTTTGATTACTCTGCCGATTTAAGCGGTGAGTTTTGGCAGTTGGGCGAATTTTTCCTGGTAAACTTCGACTGCCATTTGTGGATCTTCACGAGTGGCAAGTGCTCTCTTTACCTGACCCAAGTAAAGTGGCACAGAAACCCCTGGTTCCGGGTGGACAATGGTACGCGCACGAATGGTCAACTGGTTGTCTCCCCGTGTACCGAGGCGACCAGAAGAATACAGATCGCTGGCTGCTTGACGTAGAGTTGCTTCTAATTGTGAAGGGGAAATCTGGGGTGGGATAGCAATCACCGCTTGTGTTACCCCATTGTCATAAACTCGGCTGTAGCGCACCGCACCAGGAATTACAGTGCGAGACAAGGGTGCTAACGAGAGCGCAAATAAACCACTTGTCAGCACCACCATAAAGCCAGTTGCACCCACGAGCCGAAAACGGATACCCCATTTCAAAATAAAACTCAAGACTGTCAAGGCAGCAAATACCAAAGTGGCAATACCCGACCATTGGGTGTACTGGAGAAATTCTGCTGTTGT
>CAZZXJ010000102.1:0-13410 GCA_964657905.1 uncultured Stigonema sp. | reverse complement strand
CATCAGGTTGTGGTAAGTCAACTATTCTGAGGACAATCGCCGGTTTGGAAACTGCGACAACTGGCAAACTTTATAAGTGAAATTCAACCTAAGTAGGGTGGGCATTGCCCACCAAATCTGGTCATGGTTGGCAATGCCCACCCTACAAAATCCAATTACGAATTACGTTAGCGAAGCGTTAGCGAGGTACGAGCGTCATTACGAATTACGAATTATTAAGCTACTTGCTTTGCTCGTGATTTTGCTAACTCTCTAGGAGCAAAGGCGCCATTTTCTGTAATTATGGCTGTGATCAGATTTGCTGGAGTGACATCAAATGCAGGGTTATAAAATTCTACGCCTGCTGCTGTGAGGATGGTATCGCCAATTTTGTAGATTTCCTCTGGGTTCCGCTCCTCAATTGGGATTTCGCTGCCATCTCGTAAGGAAAAATCAACGGTAGAAAGGGGAGCTGCGACAAAGAAAGGAATATTGTGTGCTTTGGCTACGAGTGCTAAAGTATACGTGCCTATTTTGTTGGCAGTATCTCCATTGGCAGCGATTCTGTCAGCACCAACTACTACAGCATGAATCAAGCCTTGCTTCATACAATGACCCGCCATACTGTCAGTAATTACCGTTACTGGAATACCTTCTTGGACACATTCCCAAGCAGTGAGTTTTGCACCTTGCAATCTTGGGCGAGTTTCGTCAGCAAACACACGATCTAAGCGCCCTTCTCGAAAAGCAGAACGCACTACACCCAAGGCGGTGCCGTAACCTGCTGTTGCTAGCGCTCCCGCATTACAGTGGGTAAGAATCGTGATCTTTTCTGGGGTATTAGGCAAAACTGCCAAGCCATTGTCGCCGATTTGCTGACAGGTTTGTAAATCTTCAGCGTTGATAGTTTGGGCGGTTTGCAAGAGGGTTTGTTGGATGTCTGTGACTGTTCCAAAAGTTTCGTAGGCGGCTTTCATCATTCGTGAAATCGCCCAGAATAAATTTACCGCCGTGGGACGAGTGGAACGTAATAGATCCGCGACTTCCTGCAAGCGTTGCAGAAACTCATCGCGGTTGTTCGTCTCAATTTCCCTAGCCCCAAGATACATACCATATGCCGCCGCCACACCAATTGCTGGTGCACCTCTGACAATCATGGTTTTAATCGCCTGCGCCATATCTTCGCTGCGATGAATTTCCACAAATGCATACTCGCTGGGCAAGCGGGTTTGGTCAATGAGTAAAACTGAGTTGTTGTGCCAAATAACCGGATAAACCTGGTTTGTGGGATTCATTGAAGTAAATGGAGTAAAATTTACTGAGATTGTGACGTTAGCCATTTTACAAGTTCCGGCATCTTTTCCGTAGCTTTATTTTCGAGGATTGTAAAACCGTGGAGGGAATCGTAAGCCGGATTCGGATCGATAAAGTATTTCTCTTTAACGTCTCCGAAGAAGCGTAATAAATTGGCAGCTGGATACACCTGAGCCGATGTGCCAACACCAATAAATACATCCACCTGAGAAACTATTTTATATAATTCATCAACTCTCATATCGGCTGCTTCACCGAACCAAACAATATCAGGGCGTAATTGCTTGCCACACGTGGGGCAAAGGTCGCCCAGTTCCGTAGGTTTGGTGATTTTGGCGCGATAATCGCACTGCCAATCAGCATCCAAGGGTGGAATCCCAAAATGCCACTCACATTTGTGGTGATCAATGCGTCCGTGTACATGCCATACGTCTTTTACGCCAGCTTTTTCCAATAGGGTATCAATATTTTGGGTAATACATACAACATCAAATAGATCGGCAAGTGTAGCGATCGCTTGGTGGGCAGCATTTGGCTGGCACTGTTGCATTTGCACAAATCGTTGGGCGTAAAAGTCAAGCACCAGTTGTTTGTTTCGCATCCAGCCCAGAGGCGTAGCTACATCTTCAATCAGATGTTCTTCCCATAGCCCTCCTGAATCTCTAAAAGTGGGAATACCGCTTTCTGCGGAAAGCCCCGCCCCACTAAAAACAACAATTTTTTTCATATCATGTGAACAAAGTAGTAGGCAGGGCATATGCCCTACCCATTGTACGTAAGGTAGGGGCGAACAGCCGTTCGCCCCTACTAGACCACAGCAGTTAGTTGTTGTTTAAAGAAAGCTTGCAACACGAGTTCAGCTATTTGAGGACTAGTTAAACCTAATTCCGCCTTAGATTCATTGGGTTCGGCATGATCTACTAAGACATCTGGTACACCGATCCGTTTGATAGGAACCACGATGTCGGCGTCTAAGAGTGCTTCTGCTACCGCCGAACCAAAGCCACCCATGACACAACCTTCTTCCAAAGTGATAACACGCCCAATTTTCTTTGCCAATGGGAAAATCAATTCGCTATCCAATGGCTTGGCGAAACGGGCATTAATTACAGTCGCTTCAATGCCATGTTCACTAAGAATTTCCGCAACTTGCAACGCTAAATTTACTATCGTACCATAACCTACTATTAACACGTCATCACCATTGCGGATAATTTCCCCTTTGCCAATTTCTAAGGGTTCCCAGCCTTCTTCCATCAGAGGAACACCATAGCCGTTGCCACGGGGGTAGCGCATGGCAATGGGACCTGTGGTGTAGTTAACGCCAGTCACCACCATGCGCTGGAGTTCCGCCTCATCTTTAGGTGCCATCAGCACCATGTTGGGGATGGGTCGCAGATAGGCGATGTCGTACATTCCTTGGTGAGTCGGACCATCAGATCCGACAATTCCTGCACGATCCAGGCAGAAGAACACGGGCAGGTTTTGGATGCACACATCGTGAATGATCTGGTCGTAGGCACGCTGCAGGAAAGTGGAGTATATGGCAGCGACTGGACGCATACCTTCAGATGCAAGTCCTGCTGCCAGGGTTACGGCATGTTGTTCAGCAATACCCACATCAATATATTGATTGGGTAGCTTTGCCTGTAGTTTGTCTAACCCTGTCCCCGTTGCCATTGCCGCAGTAATCCCGATGATTTTCGGGTTTTGTTCGGCAAGTTTGACAAGGGTGTGGGCAAAAACTTTAGCGTAGCCAGGGGGTTTGGGTGAACTTACGGGGACGGCTTTGCCAGTAGCTACGTTGAAAGGGGTTTGGGCGTGATAACCTACTTTGTCTTGTTCGGCAATATCATAGCCTTTGCCTTTCACCGTTGCCACATGCACCAAAACTGGTCCTATTGTTTGATGTGCCTGTTGGAAGGTGGCAATTAGTTCCTCTAGATTATGCCCGTCCACAGGTCCAAAGTAAGTAAAGCCGAGTTCTTCAAAGACTGCTCCCACTTTCGGAACAGCTAAGCGCTTCATACCTTCTTTGATGCGTCCTAATTCCGGCGAAAGAGATTCACCGACAAAGGGAATTTGCTTAAACTGTTCCTCAAAGTTATCTGCGAGAAACTGCACTGGTGGACTCAGGCGCATTTTATTAAGGTAGCGGGTCATCGCCCCAACATTTGGAGAAATTGACATCTCGTTATCGTTGAGGACAACCAGCAGGTTAGTTTTGGGTAAATGTCCAGCATGGTTAATGGCTTCCAATGCCATACCGCCAGTCAGAGCACCATCGCCGATGATCGCAACAACTTTGAATTTTTCGCCGTTCGAGTCTCGTGCTAAAGCCATGCCCAACGCCGCTGAGATACTGGTAGAAGCGTGTCCCGCGCCGAAGTGGTCAAACTTGCTTTCGCCAAGCTTAAGATAACCAGCAATTCCATCTTTTTGCCGGAGGGTATGGAAGCGACTATAGCGCCCTGTAATCAGTTTATGAGGATAGGCTTGGTGTCCTACATCCCAAATGACTTTGTCGTGATCTAAGTCTAACGTCTGGTAAAGCCCTAGTGTCAACTCTACAACACCCAACCCTGGTCCTAGGTGTCCTCCAGTTGCTGCTACGGTTTGTAGATGCTTATCTCGAATCTGACGAGCAATCTGTTGCAGTTGCCGAATCGATAAACCGTGTAACTGATTAGGATGGGTGATTTCACTCAAGTGCATGGTAAATTAGTTGCTCAAAAGTTTGTTTTTTTTAGTTAACTGCTACGTGTGGGACGTTGCCACCATCTTTTATGGACGTCTATTTCATTGGGCTTGAGCCTCTTTACAGGGTTACAATAACGCCACTGAGTAACCTTGTTGATGAAATATACAAAGCCTAAACAAGCCGCTTTGGCGTCATTCGTTCAGGTGTGGCGGAACTATATGGTGTCCAGAGGCACTCCTCGTTCAAAACGGCAAAGTTTTGAATAACCATACTATAGGGTTTTCCTTTCTACTTTTTGTATTTTGATTCTCCCACGGTCGGGTAGCCTATAGTCATTAGGCTGATTCGTCCTTCTTTCTAACCGTTCTGCTCAAGCTAGCATCTGGGTTTACCCAGCTACTTAGTAGTCGTACGAAATTAATTACACAAAATCTGGGTTGAAATTCTTGCCCAGTCAAACATCAGTATGTAATTAATTCTGTCGGGTTACTTATCTACTTTGAATGTATCGTTTTACAACCTCTGTGATCAGCATTCCGGGGGAGTACAAGACTTAAAAATGCAAAATTAAAAAATTTTTTAATTTTGCATTTTTAATTTTTAATTGATTTGTCAGGCCCCTTTTGTACTTTAACGGGCAGAGATTGGCGCAGGCGATTGACTCATTTGGAAATTGGCTTCTCCTGCCAAAAATTCTGCCACCTGGGCTTCAATTTCGTCTCGCACAATTTGGCGGTACTCAATGAAGTGTTCAATCAGGGCGCAATTACTCAGGTAGGGCACAAATACACCTGGATTGTGCCGGAGAATTGAAAACAATTGACGCCAGAACTGGAAGCGTGTGCTGCGTTTGACCCCCTGTCGCCAGCAGATCAGCAGTACCGCCCGCATCTCAATGGGCTCCAACATCCGCAACGGTACTTTGTGAGGGGCTGGCTTCATTCCCATGAAGTGCCGATAGACTCGCGACATGTAGCGACTCGGCTCATACAGTTCCCAGAAACAACTGGCATACTCACGGGCTAGTTCTTCCACAGGTCGGGTAGGAATAAAGTTAGTCAGCGTCATCTGGTTACCATGGGTTTCTTCGCTCCCCAACCGTAGACGACCTTCCTTCTGGAGTCGCTGCCACAGTGCCGTATTCGGTAGGGCTTGTAGCATGCCGAACATGGCTTTCGGGATAGCCGTAGCTTCCATAAAGTCCATGATCCGATCGCCTGCCCCTGTCTTCTCACCATCAAAGCCAAGGATAAAACCAGCCATCACACTCAGACCAGCACGATTAATGGTCTGAACCGATTCCACTAGAGAGTTGCGTGTATTTTGGAACTTCTTGGTCAGGGACAGGCTGTCTGTGTCTGGCGTCTCAATGCCCAAAAATACTGATGTGAAGTTGGCATTGATCATCAGATCCAATAATTCCTGATCTTGTGCCAGGTCTACAGAAGCTTCAGTTGCCAAGCGGAAGGGGTAGCCATGGGCTGCCATCCAAGGACCGAGTTCGCGCAGCATCAGCTTGACATTGCGCTTGTTACCAATGAAGTTGTCATCGACCACAAAAACCGAGCGCCGCCAGCCTAGGTCATAGAGTGCTTGCAACTCAGCCAGCAGTTGTGCAGGCGTTTTGGTACGCGGCTTGCGCCCATATAGCACAATAATGTCGCAGAACTCGCACTCAAAAGGGCAACCTCGCGAAAACTGCACCGACATCTCGTTGTAAACGGACAGTTCCAGCAGGTCAAATCTCGGAATTGGTGTGCCTGTGACATCGGGTTTTTCGCCAAGAGCACGGAATATCCCTGTTGTTTCGCCCCGGTTTAGTGCCTCCACCAACAAAGGCAGGGTAATCTCGCCCTCATCCAACACCAGAAAGTCCACCCCTGCTGAGAGTGCTGCATCAGGAACGGATGTCACATAGGGACCACCCACCGCCACCAGCACGCCGCGCCGCTTCGCCTCGCGAATGAGGTGTAGCAGATCAGGTTTCTGGACAATCATCCCCGATACGATCACCAAATCTGCCCAAGCCCAGTCGGCTTCTGTTTCAAAGCGAACATTGCGGTCTACCAAGCGGAATTCCCAAGTTTGGGGCAGAATAGCCGCAACTGTGATCAGTCCCAGAGGGGGGAGCGAAACCTTGCGCCCGATCAGTTCTAATGCTTTGTCAAAAGACCAGAATGATTTCGGAAACAGGGGATATAAGAGTAAAACTCGCATTTTATACCAATCCTCACAATAATTCGTAATTCGTAATTCGTAATTAAAAGGGGACAGAGCAACCACGGTCATTAAAAATTTAGTGGTCTACAATCAGTGAACGGTTCTTGCGAACACTGATTGCAATTACGAATTACGAATTATCAATTAAGAATTATTTTGACACTTTTTCCCATTTCTATCTGAAAACTGCATGAGTTAATTTCACTTGCAACTATTAAAAAATGTACAAAGAGGGCTTTAGACAAAATTATCCAAAGTCCAACGTGTGATTTCAAGGAATATCTGATGACAAGCAAAAATAATTTGGTTCCTGTAGCAGGCAGCGAACGTCTTCCTCTGCCAGGTGCTAGCTCGATTGGCCCAATTGATCCTAATGAGCACATTGAAGTGACCGTGCGTGTGCGACGTCGCTCGCACCTAGCGGGTCATGATATCGAACAGATGGCTACTCGCCTCCCTCACCAGCGCCAGCACCTGAGTCATGAAGAATATGAGCAGACTTACGGTGCTGCTCCCAAAGATTTAGAGAAAATCGAGAACTTTGCTCGCGAGTTCGGTCTCAATGTAGTAAACAGCAGTGTCGCTCGTCGGAGTGTGGTGCTTTCCGGGACAGTTGCAGATCTTAGCAAGGCATTCGCTGTCCAATTAGAGACTTATCAACATGCTGGAGGCACTTACCGTGGACGGACTGGCACTGTCAGTTTGCCCGAATCAATCCAGGAAACTGTCTGCGCGGCAGCCGGAGACCACGGCTCCTCGGATCGTCTACCCGATCAAATAGTCCATGTTGACTTTCCCTCCTCTAGTCCTTATGTACTAGGTTGTGGTGGCACCCGGTTGACTGCTTCCGGAACAACTATTGCTGAGGAAGTTGTGTGGAACGATAACGATGGTAGCGAAGCAACAGGGGGCGGGGTCAGCGATGTCTTCGAGTTACCTTCTTGGCAGAGTGCAGCAGGGATTCCGCCCTCAATCAACCCTGGAGGCAGAATTGGTCGCGGCGTGCCCGATGTGGCTGGAGATGCAGACCCGGCTACTGGTTACCAAGTGCGTGTGGATGGCAAAGATCTGGTCATTGGTGGGACCAGTGCCGTGGCTCCTCTGTGGGCTGGACTGATTGCCCTCATTAATCAGCAATTGGGCAAATCTGTTGGTTATCTTAATCCCTTACTCTACAGTTCTCAGTTCTCCAAAATATCGCATGACATTGTCCAGGGGAACAACGGCCGCTACTCAGCCCAACCAGGTTGGGATGCTTGTACTGGCCTTGGCAGTCCGAATGGTACTCTGTTGCTTCAAGCTTTAAACAGTGGTAGCAATAAATAGTTAAAGGTAGAGATTGAATGTCGCTAAGATCGCAGATCAGAGGTCTGATCTAGGCGGTTAGATGAAACAATTGTAAATTGGTTGCTCTAGCCGCCTATTTTTCCCTTAATATTAGCAAACAATCTCGCTGAGCAGTTCACTGGGCAGAGATTGGCGCAGGCGATCGCCATAGAGAGACAGTGCATTACCGCCAAGCAGGAGTCCTAAATGCTCCCGGTCATAATCTGCCACCGTAGCAGCATCCTTGACGCAGTTATGCAGTACGCCATCCCAGTGACCGTAATCACCAGAGAAGCAAGCTAAACGCTTGCCCACTTCCCCCATGCCAACATGGAGATAAGCTGGACCTGGGTCATCTGATTCAAAAGAGGTGAAGATTTGTCCCCGTTCAAAGTACTCCATTGGGTCTCGATGACGGAGTTCGTAGTGCTCATAAAGGCTAGCATCATCGATTTGAGTGGGGTCATGCTGGGCATTCCACAAAAGGTCAAAGAGGTTTTTCGCCTGACTAATCAGGTTGATATTGTTGTGGGCGCCTCTTTCCTGAATCATCAGCTTGGTGAACTCCATGAGGGAGGGGCGATAGGGATGCTTGGGGTCAAAATCGCGAATACGTTTTTCCCAATGTTCATGAAAGGCATGAGCAAGATCTGGCAACCAACCACAACCGCCTTCTAAAAAGCCGACTCGGAGGGTAGGGAATTGCTCAAACGCGCCGTCAAAAACCATCCGCGCCAAAGCCAATTGTTGCTGGTTTCGCTGCACAAAAATGTGCGTGAGGACGAAGGTTTCTAAATGGTCTGCAATACCACCCACCATAGAAGAACCAGGACCGCCGTGAATGCCGAGGCCAACGTTCAGGTCTACTGCTGCTTGGAGGATGGGACGGAAGTCAGGATGGCTAATCGCTTTACAAGTGCGGACATCTGGGAATGCTTGCGGTGCTTTGGGATGGGGGATTGCTAGGTTCGGGGCAACGGCGACGCCAATCAGCCCGAGTTCATTGACGCAACGGTGCATTTCCGCAACCGCAGCGTCTACGTCCTGTAGAGGTAATACACCAATGGCTTTGAGCCGATTATTGTATCCTCGGCAGTCTTCGGCAATGTAACTGTTGTAGGCACGACAAAGTGCTACGCCCAGATCCTGATCTAAAATGCTAGAGAAGATTAAGTTGAACGTGCCGTAAATCACCTGCACATCAATACCTTCTTGATCCATATGTTCAATCCGCACTCGATTGAACATTGCACCCAAGGTTGTGTCTGGATGAAGGGTGCGAAAGCCACCTTTACCCTGCCCCTGGGGTTGCGGGAACATGCGTATCAAGTCGTTTTTACTTGTTGCTGGATTAAAGTCCATGATTCGCGCCCGTTGGTCGCCCAGACTATCGGTTACTACACCGATGCGATCGCGATACTCCGGCTCTAGATAATCCCGCATCACCAAGGGATTTTCTATTTTATGGGCATCTGCATCAATTACTACTAAACTTTTATACATAATCTTCTCCTATTGCACTTGGGCATGGCCCTTGAGGTAAGCCAAAACTTGACGTAGACCAAACCAGTTCTCAAATGACCACATGATCGAGGCTAGGATAGTAATCCCTGGGTACTTGACAAAAGCGGGTTCATTTTTCTCGAAGAAGGCATGCCCGCCTAGGGCAAAAACTTGGGTTAGGACTAAGCAAACCAGCGTTAACCGCCAATCGTAGAACAGCAAAACGATCGCTGCGATCGCCAGGATGTTAGTTAAGTGGTGTAGAATCTGGTTGATGGGATGCTGATGACTCGCCACAAAGTGGGCTTTAGCTTCCTGGTAGTAGCTCAAATTGATTCTCCTGCTGTGAACCCTAATTTGTCCAATTCAAGGCTTTTTAGGAAAGATATCACTAAATTTCTGGTAAAAGCGAGAGATAATTTTGTTTGAGAAGTCAGGAGTCAGGAGTCAGAAGCCAGAAGCCAGAATGGGTGCGGTTCTCCCGACTCCTGACTCCCGACTCCTTTCATCGACGCTTCTACCGCCACCGCAGTTGTAAATGACCCCGTGGCTGTTGACTCAGTTCCTCTTCGTCCAGCCATTCGACAAGTTTGTACGTGCCAAAAACATGATCCCACCAATCCACTGCTAGACCAAAATTGTGATGCCACATGCCGTATTTGTGATGTACGTAGTGTACTGGCATCTTCATCCAGAAGCACTTGGTTGGGTTATCGTGCTGTAGCTGATGGGCATAAGCTGAGAAGGCCGCATAGACTAGTCCGCCTAGGAACCAACCGATTCCCGCCTCCCTGGAGTAGAAAAACATCAAG
This sequence comes from uncultured Stigonema sp., assembly GCA_964657905.1. GTDB lineage: Bacteria > Cyanobacteriota > Cyanobacteriia > Cyanobacteriales > Nostocaceae > Stigonema. Next base: position 3,555 of record CAZZXJ010000102.1, on the reverse strand, counting down.
CACATGACCACAAAGCTGCCCCTGACATAGTCTCGAAACTCCCACAGCACTCCTTGTCCTTCGTTGCGGTGGTGATGGTCGCGGTGACGTTCACCAATCCGGGGCGAGATGTGCATCAAGCGATGTAGCCAGTATTCTACTAAACTCGCCAAGACAAACGCCAAGGCAAAAAAGGTGATTGCTAATCCTAAGGACAGCGCTGGTTCAACGGAAAGCTTTGCTAACGTAAGCATAAACTCTCATTCTTTAAATTTTGTTTTGTATCGTACCGCACAATAATTCCGACCTGAGTTTAAATCTGCTGTTTGAAGATCATACCATCGGAGTAATTTATTATGCACCATTCACAGGGAATATTGGGAGGATTAGGTTCCTTAGCCTCCCCAGAGTTCTTGAAAAGAATTTATGAATTTAACCTGACACATTTAGAACAAGAATCTCCCTCCTACCTGTATTCTCTACTGCGATCCAACATTTCCTAATTGAATAGACGCCAATACGGTTCAGTTAAGGCTTGATCCCCCTAGCCCCCCTTAAAAAGCAGGGCTGTTTCATTCCACAAGGGTAAGGATTTTGTCAATATCATTGGACATAAATCTATGGGCTGATGTGATGGAGGAATAACCATTTCGGCGGAGAATATTGAGTGCGATGCCCCAAAGGGGCTTGCACCTTCGTGCTCGTCCGCATCACTGATAGATTTGCAGGAGCATTACCCATGTGTATGGTGGAAACGTCTTCATGAAAAACTACATCTTTAACGCTGCGGAAGGCGATTCTCAATGGAACATTGTCCCCGAATCCCTTGAGTAAAATCAACTGCTGAACGCACGAGGCTGCTGATGTAGTAGGCAACTTGGTGATACGCACCGACCGCACGAGTACCTGTTCTTTCTACTTTAACCAATGACTTCAAACCAACCCATTCGTTACTAATGCCGTTTAAATCATTGAAAACTTCTACTGTACGTGTTGTCACTCGGTCGCGAGTCCGTTCAGTCGCAATATGCCGACTCGTCGGTCTAGAATGAGTTGTGTTGTGTTGGATCTGGCGATCTAGATTTTTCTGATTTCCTTTAACAGCGATCGCATAGTCATTGCCACTATCAATGATTAACTTGCAAGTTTTTTTTGGCAATGCAAAGCGTCCAAGATCAAAACAACACCTTCGATATCTAACGCCGCCACCAAGTTTTGAACCGTTCTAATTTCGCTACCTTCTTTGTTTTCTAGTTTGTCAAGACCGAAAACTAGCCCTCTTTTTTCAGCAAACACAGAGACGATACTGACGAAATTCTGATACTCGTGTTTATAATCTTGAACAGTTCCTTTGATACTTTTACCATCTATTCCACACCACTCCAATGGCTCCAAATCAATGTACTATGAGTGCCAACTGATTAAACGTTGCCGCAAGGTTGTCAAAATCTACTCCCATCAGTACTCGTCGGATTGTTGAGTACGAGGGTACACCATGTCTTTGAATTCCAAATTTCGATTGGCAAGACCCGACGATGCCGTTTGACAAAATCTCCCCATGCACGATACCCAACATACCCGCTCATTGTTCCCATTATCACCAACAATAAGACCAACCACAGTGAATGTCTCTGTCCATCTTTTGTCCGGAAATCTTTTACTTGCTGCAATTGTTCAATCAGATTTGTACCCATTGTTTTCATCCCCTCGACGCTTGTAATTATACGCCTTTTAGGGAATGAAACAGCCCTGCTTGTTGCGAAAATCAAAGCCCAAAAAGCTGATGATTTCCTAGGGTGGGCAATGCCCACCAGCCCTCCCTATCGAAGGTGCAAGATGTTGGTCGCGCGATCTCTCATTCTATGCCTCGCTCAAATTCGTCAATGGCTAGAATGGAGTCTGAGATCGAGATGCATTGTTCTAGCTTGGATATGTCTAGGTCTGGTAACAACTCGCTTTTCGTAATTTGCTCATATCCATAGGTGTCGGGGTAAACAGCAGCTTTTTCAGTTGGAGAATTGTCCCGTAAGTGGTACAGTTTAAATTGATATCTCTCCCAAAACCAAACTTCTTGAACTCCTAAGCGTCGATAAATTTCTAGTTTTCTTATGTTGCCACTAGTAACAATTACTTCTATGGCTAAGTCCGGTACTTTTTTTTCTTCTCCTATGCAGTAACATTCATCTGGTTCCGCTCCAGCTTTTCTTGCCCTATTTTTAAAAGTGGAACTTCCCATAGGGATAAAACGAATGCGCTTCTTATAGAAAAAGCGCTCTAGCAGCATATCCAAATTTGTTTTGATGTTTTCATGTCTGATTGAAGGCGACACAATTTCTAACAACCCATCTAGATAACTAACACGGTAATGAGAATTATCTGCTAGCTTATCTAGCAGTGCTTCATAGTTTTCCCAGTTCACGTCACTAGTGATAAATTTCTCTTCTGAATCATCAGCACTGCTCAGAACTGGATCTTCAATAAGTTCTTTAATGCTACTGACCATTGTTTTCTCCTTAGCTTTCTAAACGTACCACGACGTGAGGTTGGTTTCTTCTGTCACGCCGTCCCCTGCAGACAATGGAGCAGACACAGTAGATTGTAGACCGGACAAGCGCCGAGTGTCTGGCAGACACCTGTCTATTTTACGGATTGCAAGTGCTGCTCGTGCAGGTAAACCTGCTCTTTGTTTGCTTCCAGAGGTTGTCTCTTCTTCTGATGAACACGACCTATTGACTAAAGGGAGCAATGCGATTTTGTGGGATGAGTCCAAAAACGGGCGATCGGTAATGAGTCAATCCGATGATTGAAGTATAAAAAATAACATTATTTTTCAGCTAAACACGATGATTTGTCTTCAGAAGATATCCCTTGAAGACTTTATGAACAGTCTTGTTTAATGCTTATAGCTCTACACCCTTGAAACAGTAACTGAGTGTTTATTATTACAAATAATCTCCTCAAAACAGAGAATTGGTATAAAATTTAACCATTCGTTTGGGGATTGAGGAAAGAAGTGAAGATAGAATTGCAGAAATTATCCCAACTACCAGCCATCCATTGGCAACGGAGATATAGCATAATTTCCGCATGTTTTTTTAACCAAAACTTACTGTTTCCTTTGATCCTTAAATTGACAACTTGTCTGATTAAACTTTCAATAGCCCCACTACCAATTGGTAACTTTTTATGTGAAACCGTAGCATCATCCAAACGCCCTTCGTTGTAGGCACGTAAAATTTGAGTAATCGCGGTGTCGATCGCTTCTTGAGCCAATCGAAAGATTATATAGAAATAGGGCAATACATTGACCCGCTAAAACTAGTGCCGCATCTCTAATTTTTTATTCTCTTTCTTTAATAACTCGCCCATCCCATTCCTTAATATCAGTTAATTCTAGAAGTTTTCTAACATTTTCTTGAAAATCCGACAATGATTTGGTTAAATCTAGATTTGCATGTATGTTTTTTTTCATCAAGGTTGGAACTCCCAATCGCCAAAAATATTGTTACTTGGGAAACAACCCTTTTTTATGACAGTGAAATCTAAGCGCGAAAATCAATATTTTAATGTACAGAA
>CAZZXJ010000101.1:0-13472 GCA_964657905.1 uncultured Stigonema sp. | reverse complement strand
GTCAACTTACGCCCAAGGAAGTAGAATTCGCGGCTACGGAGCCGTCTACCCCAATTTATCTGGATTTACACCCAAAGCACGTAATTGTTCCCGCAAACGAGCATTCTCCTGTTCTGCTTTTTCGGCTCGTTGGCGTTCGATTTCGGCTCGTTCATCTCCTGTAAGCAATAAGTTGCCTTGCTCATCCCACCACCGCAGCCAAGGGAACTCTTTGTCTAATAAAAAATAACCTTGCCAGATACCTAACTCTACGCCCATTAAAGCAATTGGGTAGTGTCCTCTACTATTGGGACTCATCTTTTCATAACGTCCCGCAACTAATTGGTAAACTTCTACTGATGCTTTTTTAACTTCATAAATTCCATAAAAAGCTGGACGAATGACATTTTCATAAATCCAAAACTTGCCCTCATCGGGGGTACTATCCCGTTCTTCTGTTCCATCACCAGAGAGGAATTCCAACACAATTAGGGGTGCGATCAATTCTTGCCACAAAACATAAGAACGCCGGAACGCTCCATTAAGGGTAGGTGGGACATTCGGTACATAAAACCAGTCTGGTGCTTCTGCGCCGCGTTCTGGTGGATCTGTCATCCGCCAGTAAATACCGCAGTCTTCTCCAATGCAGTATTGCCCATCTAAATGAATTTCTTGCAGGCGCGGTAGGATAGAGTCTGTCAGTAAAATACTTTGGGGATGTTCCTGAAAGTTTTTCACAAATGTACCATCAGACTCTGGAAGCTGTGTGTGGTCTGGCAGGACTAAGCTTTTGGCCTCAATAACCATTGCTGAACCTCATATTCACAATACTTGAACATTGGCTGGTTACCTCATTGCTGCAGTTTCAGTCTGCACTTCACGAAGTCTCTCGGATACCTGCGTTCTATTCTTTATTTTGTGCTGATCGCATCTGGTGACCGTATTATAGCCAATTTGTGATGTACGCGCTAATACAGTAGTACCGCAAGGCGGAAGTCAAAAGCTTTATATATCAAAGCTTTTGCCTCTTGGAAATCTTAGCCTTCTATCTTAGCATAAACATGCTTAACGTGTCAATGTATTAGCGAGGTAAAGAAATTTTAGCCCTTTAAAGCATGAAAGCTTTTGTATGCAAACGGCAGCTTCGTCACCCCAATCGCTCCCGCAAACACTCAGCAATACGTTTAGCCGCTCCCGGTTGACCCATGCGCCGCACACCATTTTCGGCGATCATATGCAATTTGTCTGGATAGGCTAGGAGCGATCGCACCATCGCAGCAACTTCCTCAGGCTGTTCCACTAACATCACAGATTCTCCCAACAAGCGGCTTTGTGCTTCGGCAAAGGTGGGGGTAAATTGAGGACCACGTCCGGGAATGGTAATGGCAGGTTTTCCCAAACCCACAAATTGCTCTGTTGCTGTTCCTGCCATGGCGATCGCCAAATCTCCTAGATGTAAGCAGTCATTATAGGCATCTTGTGTCAAAATAAAATGTGCATTTTTTTGCTTAAATGTCAAGGCACTGGCATCGGGAATCTTGACTGGAGATTCTGAGTGAGGACGCCAGCCTTGGGATTGGAGAATTTGGCGCATACTGTCATAGTGTAAGGTGGGAGCGATCGCTCCCAAAAACACCACCGTTATATTCGTGTGTCTAAGGAAATCTCGCTCTTGGAAAAGTGCCATCAATGCAGACACGGCAATCATAATTTGCTGCCAGTTAGCGTAAGCTTCTGGTGGACGGGAACCAGGTAGGAGAGTTACAACCAAAGGTCTAGCTAATTCTTGCTTTTCTATATCAGCGCTATAAAATCGTTGGAGTGGAAATTTCGGTTCCAGTCCATCCATCATTGGATTACCCAAATCAAAAGCGGGAATGGGCCACTTTTTTAATATCTTCGTAGTCAGCGAGTCTCTAGGAAACACCGCCTTGCAGCGACGCTGACTCATCAACCCACGTTCCCAAGGGTGGTAAACTGAACCAGAAAAGTTTTCCCAACGTGCAGCTTTTGTTTTCCGTTTTAATAACCCAACTTCATCTCGGACGCAGTATTCCGATTTCGCTGTACCCACAAAAGCATAGTTGGCACCGCTCAAAGAGGCAAACAAGAGCGGCACAATATCTCCCACCGCTAAGATGGCTTTCCTGTTGCCTAACTTTTTATGATAATTTACCCAATTACGGATAGCATTGATCTGGCTCAGGGTAAGTTGTAGTAAACCGCCACGCAAATCTCCCATGAGTTGGCGTCCATCCATGTAAATAAAACCACCAGAGGGCATGGTGCGTACGGAACCAATGAGGGGGATATCTAACTGTTGGTAGGCGTGTCCTCCACCCACCAATGGCAAAGCGAATATCTCTGGGGGGTTGGGTTGTTGCTGGAGTTCCCGCAAAATTCGGATTGCTATTCCATCCTCTCCATGACCATTACTTAAAACCAGTAACCGCAAGTGAGAAGTTTTAGCTTGCTGGTTGGAGGTTAAGGATAAGGGCGATAAATCACTCATAAGAAACAAAAACTCGTAACTAACTGTCTTTTTGGGCAAGAAGGATAAATGGGGGTATAAATTGGCAAAGAAGCTGGAAGTTAGTGTTATCCCCATTGCCTAACCTCAGTAGAAGCTAACTCCCAGTTAATCAGGCTATTTATTGTGCAATTTTTTTGCAGTAATTTATACTTTAGCTACTTGGACTGCTAGCAATGTTGATCAGCGAGCAGTAATGGCTACACCCAATAATCAGACTGCCACTCAAGCTGCGAAAGCCAATAAATTTGTGGTTACAGTAGCAGAAGAAACACTTGTACTGCTAGAGTAAATAGAACCTCCCGAATCAGTAGTTATCCAACAATTTTCCCAAACTTCTGCCAAGGTGCAAAGTAGTACTAACAACAATTCAGTAGTGATACTTACGCTAAAGGATCAGGAGATGAGGGAGCAAGGGGGACAAGGGGGAGCAGGGAGAGGTGTTCACAGATCATTTAGGATTGCTATAGATTTGATATCAATCAAGATTCAGGGTAGACTCAAAACGCAAGACTGGATTTTTCAGCGTCTCCGGCTTTGTTCAGGACTCAATGCTTTTCTACTAACTCAGGACTCTCTATGCTAGCTGGTACAACGTTGCAGAGTGGCAAATATACTCTAAACCAGGAAATAGGGCGGGGTGGCTTTGGCATTACATTCAAAGCCACTCATCACTTCTTAAATCAGATAGTGGTGATTAAAACCCTCAATGAAAAGCTGCGACAACATCCTGATTTTGTCAAGTTTGAGCGTCAATTCCAGGATGAAGCAAGACGTCTGGCTACTTGTATCCATCCCAATATAGTCAGGGTTAGCGACTTTTTTGTTGAAGATAGGCTGCCTTATATGGTGATGGAATACATTCCTGGAGAAACCTTGTTAGAGGCGTTTGTCCTGCCTGGGATACCAATGCCCGAAGCAACAGCAATTCATTACATCCGTCAAATTGGGGCAGCATTGCAGGTGATACACAACAATGGTTTGCTGCACCGAGATGTGAAACCAGATAATATCATTCTCCGTCGAGGAACTCAAGAGGTGGTGCTGATTGATTTTGGCATAGCACGGGAATTTAACAGTGGAGTCAGACAGACTCACACAGGTATGGTTTCTGAGGGCTATTCGCCGATTGAGCAGTACCTGTCGCAAGCACCTCGTACACCGGCAACTGATGTATATGGTTTGGCAGCAACGCTCTACGCACTTTTGACAGCACAAGTTCCCTTGCCAGCACTGCTACGCGATCGCGAACCAATGCCTTCTCCCCTTGAGTTACAACCCCATCTGAGTGCTGCCGTTAATCAGGCAGTGATGCGTGGCATGGCTGTAGAGGCTCGCTTTCGTCCGGCGACAGTCGTAGAGTGGCTGAAGCTTCTACCTGGGGATGGGGTGAGCGTTTTACCTCAACCAGTGCCAACTATCGATTTATCTACCCAGCACTACCCGCTCAATTTACCTGCTGATGTGCAAGGTAGGAACACTGATGTACCACCTAAAAATCTTCGCCCACTTCTGAAGAAAGTTCGCTCCCCTAAGGTTTTGATTGGCACAGGTATAGCCATTGTTGCGGCAACAGTAGGTTTTGGCATCACCAGTAGCATGATTGCTAGAAAAATTCCTCAACCGCAGCCATCCCCACAGCCGTTTATGGCAAAGCCCAGTCATGAAGCTTCTGGGGAAGTACGCCCTGCAAATATCACACCTTCGCCTTCAGTACAACAGACTAACACTCCAAAAGAGACTAACACCTCGTCACCATCTGAATCTGTACCTGTCTCTACTTCTAAATCTCGCAAGCGGCATCGTCGTGTTTCTAATGATGACTCCCCAAGTTCTAATGTGACAGAAGAATCTCCTAAACGCCGCAAACGGGATGTGGAAACGCCTGCACCATCTTCTTCTACGCAGTCGATAACGGAGAAGCTACGGGCAATCAGGGATTCTCGCCGCGCTTCTCCATCATCAGCAAATAACTCATCCTCTGTTGTTGTACCAATACAGCCATCATCAGGGGAATCAAAGCCGTCCCATCCTTCTGGTGTAGTAGTACCAACGCAGGAGCAGGAAAGGCAAAATTCCTCTGCTACTGACACTCAACCACAAAAGGAACAGAAGGATCGCGAAAAGGTACAAGATGATAATAATTAGTCAATTGTTGATTGTTGATTGTTCTTTGACTATTGACTGTTGACCATTGACTAATTCTGTCTGCTGGAGTGCCGAACACCAAACCTCATACCCCTGTTCGCTGAGATGTAACCCATCTGTCGTCAAGTCTGAGCGCAAATTTCCTTGAAAATCTATAAACCAATTATGAAGATTTAAATAATTAGCTCCTTCTTGTTTGGCAATAAAGGCTAGTTGATAGTTAAGATGACGAATTCGGCTATTAGGAATTGTGGGCAGGCGAGTAGGCAGAATTGATTGAATGATAATTTGAGTTTTTGGGTGAGTGTGTCGCAACTGACGGATAATCAGGCGGTGATGGTGCAAAATAGTTTCATCCGTCTCACCCTTTCGTAGGTCGTTAATTCCAGCCATGATGTAAATGACATCTGGTCTGGTTTCCGAAAAAGCAGATAATCTTTTTAATACACCGTCGGAAGTATCTCCAGATATTCCCTGATTCAGCCACAATTTACCAGTAGGCAGTTTTTCTTTGGGAAACCACATACTTAAAGAATCACCAACTAAGATGTCCAGATGATTTGTACCTTGACCTTGAGCCATTGCTTTGGCTTCCATAGTCAGTAAACTTTTCCAGTCCTGATATGTTAGTTGATGCTTCCTTGATGACTCCCACATTGACTGCGATTCATCATCAGTCAAGCGCACAGAACTATGACCGACTTTCAGTGCGGCTAATCTTTGGTAATAAAGTTGACTTCCAGATATTAGTTGGTGGTTAACCATCTGGGAGTTTGAGTTGAGAGATAATTTAACTGGCACTTGCAATGTATGGTTACTGAATTGCGGTAAAGAGATTTTAAAACTTGGAACTATTTTCTCGCTGACTGTTGGCTGTGAAACCTGTTTAAAATCCCACAGCACTTGATAATTTTCTCCATGGATCATTGACAATTGTGAGAGAGCCGATGCTGGTATTGCCAATCCTGTTAACAAGCCTGCTGCCAACAGATAAAGATCCCTCATCGTTTTTTCTCTCCTCTACTCACTGCTTTTCCTATTGACAGCATTAACTGACTATTCTCAAAAAAATTTGACTTTAATTTAACTAACCGGGTATAAATAAACATAGGTAGAACATGATTCAGTCATAAAAAAGCTAATCCGCCAGCCCCCTTCCCTAGAAGAGAAGGGGGAGTCAGATTTCTCTCCCGTTGTATGGGAGAGGTCTTTTTCCGATGACTGAATCGACGCTCTAGGGATGAAGCATAGCACATGAGACGTATCTCCTATACTCTCAGCTTTATGCCTATTCCTGAGGTTTATTTATGTCCATCTATTTAAATTATTATTGTTATTTACACCGAATAGGTATGTGAAGCATGTTAACGGCATTACATTTACAATCTCTTCAAAGTTTTTGTGTATTTATAAAATTTTGTGAGCAGAACTTCCCTGTATTCTCTTGAAGCACTCGCTATTTAAAATTGACGAGACCACTCACTCGGCCAGCGTTCAACTACAACTTTTGTTTGCGTAAAAAACTCTACTGCATGGTGGCCTTGACCGTGCAAGTCACCAAAAAAGCTTTCTTTCCAGCCGCTAAAAGGAAAAAACGCCATTGGTGCCGCAACCCCTATGTTAATACCGATATTTCCCGCTTCTGCTTCGTAGCGAAACTTACGAGCAGCTGCACCACTTGTCGTGAACAAACAAGCCATGTTGCCGTATTGCCCACTGTTGATTAGGGCGATCGCCTGCTCTATAGTATTCAAGTGTATCAAACTCAAAACCGGGCCAAAAATTTCAGTGCGGGCAATTTCTTTTGTGGGATCGACGTTTTGCAGAATGGTTGGTCGAATAAAATTACCCTTTTCATACCCAGAAATATTTGGCGATCGCCCATCTACCAAAAGTGTTGCACCTTCGTCTGCTCCCTTTTGAATTAAATCCTCAATCCGCACTTTACTCTGTGCATTGATCACAGGTCCCATTTCCACACCTTGGTCTAAACCATTACCTACAAACCGATTGCGGGCAGTCTCGGCGATCGCTTCTGTAAAAGTCTGACGTGCTTTCCCCACAGTCACTGCTAGTGAGGCGGCTAGACAGCGTTGTCCTGCACAACCAAAGGCACTGTCAGCCGCAATGCGTGTCGTCATTTCTATATCCGCATCCGGTAAAACGATCAGCGGATTTTTTGCGCCACCTTGGCATTGGACGCGTTTGCCATTAGCTGCACCACGACTATATATATATTTTGCTACAGGTGTCGAGCCAACAAAGCTAATTGCCTGAATCTTTGGGTGATCCAAAATCGCATCTACAGCTTCTTTTGCGCCGTTTACTAGGTTGACGACGCCCTTAGGTAACCCAGTTTTCTCAAACAACTGGAAAATTTTTTGCATTGTCAGTGGTACTTTTTCCGAGGGCTTGACGATGTAGGTATTGCCACAGGCAATGGCGTAGGGCAAAAACCAAAACGGAATCATGCCCGGAAAGTTGAATGGACCTATGACTGCCGCCACTCCTAGTGGTTGCCGAATCATCATCTCATCAATGCCTGTAGCAACGTCTTCCAAATTTCTTCCCTGCATCATCATGGGAATACCGCAGGCTACTTCCACATTTTCAATAGCGCGGCGCATTTCCCCTTTCGACTCAGCCAAAGTTTTACCACATTCCAGAGTAATTGTGCGAGCTAAATCCTCAAAATGCTCGTCCAGCAGGTTCTTCAGTTTAAATAAAAATTGCACTCGTTCTGTTGGTGGAGTGCGTCGCCAAGTCACAAAAGCTGCTGCTGCTGCTTGTGCTGCTTTATCTACATCAGTTGCTGTTGACAAAGGGACTTGAGCCAGAACTTCTGCTGTAGCTGGGTTGATAACTTCTAGGTATTCTGTAGCGCTAGATGCACACCATTGACCATTTATGTAGTTGGGTAAAGTATGGGTTGGGTTCATGAGGGCGATGTCAGATTTGCAGATCTTTAGATATTGACTATTCCCTCTTGTCTGTTTGTCAATCGTACCACTGCATTCTGAAGTTGTATCATTCCTTCAAGAGCTTTACTGCCTTTCCTGTGTAGCTTCAACCATTGCATTTAGCATCGCTTGGACTGTTGTATCATTACAGGACTTACGCAAAAATTGCCAAAAAGCTTAATTTATCGAACCGCCAAGGCGCCAAGAGCGCCAATAATTCTCCGGTTTAACACTTATAATCAGGCTTGTAGTTGCGCTTTGGCGCTCTCATACTGTTAAGAGCGCTAAAGCGCAACTACGAACCTAAATTTTATTTATAAGCAATTAAACGGACATGATATGACATCTTGCACATTCTCAATAAGGGCTGGTGGGCAGTGCCCACCCTACTAAGAAATAATAAAGTTTTTGGGCTTTTATTTTCGCAACAAGGCGATGGTGCAAGATATGAGTTAACGCACCCTACAAGATATTTTTGAGTGGGAAGGGAGTATACGGATTTTTAACATTGGTAATGAGTAACAAAAAATCAAACCTGCATGTGAGAGTTTTACTTATTGCCGATTACCCATTACCGATGCAGTAAGGTTTCTCAGCATACAAAATAAAGGTTATTAGCTTAGTTCATCTATAAGCCAGCACTATGATGACATTTGTCAATGTCTTTACAGTTGTTCCTGATAAGCAGAAGGATTCACTTCGGGTAATTCAGAACCTTTATAGAGAAGTTGTCAGACATCAACCGAGATTTGTTTCTGCCAGGTTACTAATTAGCGATGACGGTACTAGAATTACTGCGATCGCGTTATGGGAAAGTAAAGAACAGTTAGCTGCGGCAAAGCAAATTTCTAGCTTTCAGGACTTTTACAATTCAGAATTCTTTGAAGCAACAATTAATGAGGCTCATGTTTACAGTACATTTGTCGAAATTTCTGGGGTTTTGCACAAGCACAAACACAGATCGAACTTTAAAGGTAACCTTGAAGAGTAGGCAATACCTACTCTTCAAAAATTGATAGTAATAGTAGTCGAGGGCGAAAGCGAGTGTCAAAGCTGAAAATTCTCCAAGAGGAAGCAAACTACTCATTTCGTTCATACTTTGAGTTATCTAACGATACAGATGAGGTTTTGGCAGAGTTTGGCTACGCCTTTGTCCGCAAACGTTTGCAACTCCCCATAACCAACCGTCAAATGGATCGCCTAACTGAACTCAAGCAGCAACTTGAAGAAACCATTCCCTATGTCACCCTTAGCAGTGAGACAGCGAAACGAGAAATTTTGGTTGCGCCTGTTTTAAGTCGGGTAGCGGTTACCTGTAAGCTGCTGCTGCGGATTGAGTACTCCCTGAAGGTAAATAATTTCCTTCAAGGGAACCTAGACTATTTCATTCAATCCGAACATAGCCTAGTTGTTGTAGAGGCAAAACGGGATGACTTAACACGGGGGTTTACTCAGCTAGCAGTGGAATTGATAGCGTTGTCTATGCTGGAGAATGCCCCAGAAATACTCTACGGCGCAGTAACAATGGGAGATGTATGGGTTTTTGGTACGCTAGAACCAAGTTCACGTATAGTGACACGAGATATTGCTTCCTACACGTTACCAGATGATTTGGAAGAAATAGTCAAGATTTTAGTTGGAATTTTGGAGTAAAAAAGCTGAATCCATCTCTGACAGCTTCCGTTATAACTGTCAGTTTGTTGAATTGGATAATGATTTTGCACAGGCAACTCTTGTGTTCACCAAGTATATAAAAAAATTATTAATGACAACCATCCACGCAAACTCTGGGACACAAATGTGCTTCGCTGCTATATGACTCAAACAGCGCAAGCCGTTGCTGCTCCCTCTCCCTGTACGATCGCCATTCACGACATCTATCTGGAAGCGATCGCCAACGAGTATGGCAGCGACAATATTACAGGTGTTGTTCAACTTTTCATCTGAGCACCTTCAATTAGACTGCCATTGTAGTGACTTCAGCAGCTATAGTAATCGCTTCGACTGCTTGGTTCATTTCGTCACCCACATGCTGACACTCTTTCTCTACTGTAGCTTGTGATTTGCCGCTTTTTTGGGCGTATTCTTCCTCTGCTTCTTTAAAGGCGTCGTTGAAGAACCCCTCAACTTCTAAATACAAAACCATCAAGTTTTTCGTTGTCTGGTAAAGTGTATCGCCTGTGTTCGTGACAACAAGGTTGACAACAGAACCAGCTACTGCACCCACCCCAAGTGCTGCCAATAATAAAGAGGACTCGTTCATAGCCAATTTCCTGAGACTTAGCTGTTTGTCAGTAGTTTAACTCAATGCTTTTCGTTGCTTTGCGATCACCTCCAAATAATTCTAAAGTTGGCGTTTATGGCGTCTTGGCGGTTAAATAATTTTTAACGAACCGCCAAGACGCCAAGGACGCAAAGAAATAAATTTCTGACTACATTCTCTCCAGAACCCCAATTCCTAGCAAAGAGAGTCCCAGTTTCAGGGTTATAGCCGTCAAATCACATAGCACTAAGCGGGATGTCCTGAAGGGTTCTTCTGCATTTAGTACCGGCACACCGTGTTCACGGTCATAAAACTGATTGAACTTCTGGCTCAGTTGAAATAAATACTCGCAGAGGCGGTTGGGTAGCAAATCTTGCTCTACAGTACTAATAACTTCATCTAACTGTAACAAATGTTTTGCCAGCGTTAGTTCTGTTTCATGCTGTAATAGGACTTTAGCATTGTCCCCTAAATCCTCAAAGTTAATGCCACCCTTGCGGCTAATTCCCTGAATCCGGGCGTAAGCATAAAGCATATAGGGTGCAGTATTGCCTTGGAGAGCTAGCATTTTGTCGTAGTTAAAGATGTAATTGCTGGTGCGGTTTTGGCTGAGGTCAGTATATTTAAGCGCACTGATGCCAACTACTTGAGCAACATGGTTGATGAACTCTTCAGTTTCCGAGCGCCCTTCTTCTTTTAATCTAGTTTCTAGGTCAGCGTGGGCGTGGGCGATCGCTTCATCTAACAAATCTTGCAGCCGCACCGCTTCTCCAGAACGGCTTTTCAACTTCTGACCATCTTCTCCCAACAGTAGACCAAAGGGTGCGTGAACAAACTCTACATCGTCTGTAATCCAACCTGCCTTTCTTCCTACCTGAAAAATTTGGGCAAAGTGGTTGGCCTGTTCTGTGCCAACAGGGTAAATCACCCGTTGTGCCTTATCTACTTGAACCCGGTAACGAATTGCTGCTAGATCCGTGGTAGCGTAGTTGTAACCTCCATCTGACTTTTGCACAATTAGGGGTAGAGGTTCACCCTCCCTATTAGTAAAGCCTTCAAGGAAGACGCATTTTGCCCCCTGATTTTCCACTAATAGACCGAGGAGATCCAACGCCTCTAGGACTTCGGGCAGCATTGCGTTGTAGAAGGATTCACCGCGCTCAATAATATTGGCAGAAATTCCCATCAAGTTATAAATGACTTGATAAGCTCGACTGGATAGTTGGCAGACTATCTTCCAAGCGAGTAGTGTCTTCTCATCCCCTGCCTGTAACTTTACCACTGCCTGTTGAGCAGCTTTCTTAAACTCCTCGTCTGCATCAAACCGTGTCTTGGCTTGACGGTAAAACGAAGACAAATCTCCTAAATCTAAAGTCTCAGTGGTCGTTAAAGCTTGGGGATACGCCTCTTCCAAGAAGGCAATCAGCATCCCAAACGGCGTTCCCCAGTCTCCTACATGGCTAATTCGCAGGATATCATGACCGACAAATTCTAAAATTCGGGAAAGACAATCCCCGATCACCGCTGAACGCAAATGCCCTACATGCATTTCCTTAGCGATGTTTGGGCTGGGATAATCGACAATTACCCGCTTTTGATTTTTTCTTGGTGCTACTCCTAACCTTGGATCTGTCTGAATCTTGCTCAGTTGTGCTTCCAGGTATTCTGTTTTCAGTTTCAGGTTGATAAACCCAGGACCAGCTATTTCCGGTGCTTTGCAGATGTCAGATACATCCAGTTTTTCCACAATTTGCTGTGCGATCGCCCTTGGCTGCTGTCCCAACTGCTTGCTTAAAGATAAAGATACATTTGACTGATAATCACCAAATTTCGGATTGCTAGCAGAAACCAAAATTGGGTCTACTCCAGCGTAGTCAGCGCCAAAAGCCGCGACTAAAGCCTTTTCAAATTGAATTCTTAGTTGCTCTTGTGTAGATTTCATAGATTTTAAATATAACTAGCAAGGTTTTAAAACTGCTTGCTAAAGTATACTTCCCTAGGAGAAGGTCCGGTTTGTATTCTCAAAGTAGCTTGCAATTCCTCGTTTACAACATCCTGCAAGGCTTCTACCTGTTCGTGATTGGTATTAGGAGGAATTTTGTCTAGTTCAAAGTACTGTATACAGTCAGCCTCGTGACTAGATCTCAAACTTCCTCCCACAACACGGCAGAGGAACCCAAACGCCACTTCATTCTGATCGGGCCGCGAGTACACGCCGAGTAGGCGTTCGATTTTCACCACAAGACCAACTTCTTCTTCAACTTCTCTGACTGCCGCCTCCCAAGGAGTTTCAGCTTGTTCCATTGCCCCACTGGGTAAGTCCCATAGGTGAAAATAATTCGGAACGCGATAATTCGTAATTCGTAATTCCAATCAGTTGGGGCTTGAACCCGCCACTGATTGTAGACCACTAAATCTTTGATTTAGTAGGGGCTTGTACCCTCTTTAATTACGAATTACGAATTAGTAATTATTTGGTCAATATCCGTCCGATGGCAAAGTAGTACTCTTTTTGAGGAGTCAAAGATGACAGCAAAAACTCCAATAATAAATAGATGTTTATTTAACAATAAGCCAAGACCTCCTATCCTCCGAGCCTCATACTCAGATCTAGCCAAGTGGATTGAGTAATCGGCGCACTACTAGAAATATAATCTACACCCGTCTCTGCCACAGCAAGAATAGTTTCCAAAGTAATATTGCCACTCGCCTCGATTTTAACGCGGCTATCATGCAGGCGAATTATCTGCACCGCTTCATGCATAAGGTCAAGGGACATATTGTCCAACATAATGATGTCAGCTTTATGCTGTAGAGCCTCTTGCACTTGCTCTATTGTTTCTGTCTCTACTTCTATTGATAGAGGAAAAGGAATTTGGGAACGGATGCGGGCGATCGCTTCTCCAATTCCTCCAGCTGCCGCAATGTGATTGTCCTTAATCATCACCGCATCATCTAGTCCCATACGGTGATTAGCCGCCCCTCCCACCTGAATCGCATACTTTTCCAGAAGTCTTAGTCCTGGTGTGGTTTTGCGCGTATCCACTAACTTAACGGGTAAATCTCCTATTTGCTCGACATATTTCTGAGTCAGCGTAGCGATCCCACTTAGGCGCATAACTATATTAAGTGCAACCCGTTCTCCCATGAGTAGCGCATCGAGTGGACCATGAATTTCCGCTATTACCTCTTTGTGCTGACACCATGCACCCTCAGGCACTATAGGCACAAAGCTGACTTTTTCATTTAAAAGCTGAAATACCCTTGCCGCCAATGGTAATCCTGCAATAACTCCCGGCGCTTTCGCTACCCACTTGGCTTGTCCTTCTATATTGTCTTGGGCTAGCAAGCTTTGCGTTGTGCGATCGCCCCTACCCACATCCTCTAACAGCCAACCCAGCAACATGGGATCTAGCACCAGCTTTGGCGGCAAAACACCAAAATTGCTCACAACTTCATTACTTCCTTTTTGACTACCAGGAATAATCTAGTCCGGAATCTATGCTCTATAAGACTTTCAGCGAGATGGCAAAAAAATCTCAAAAAACTTTGAGAAAAAGGTTGACAGAGTGAAATGGACTCGCTACTATAA
>CAZZXJ010000100.1:9519-13497 GCA_964657905.1 uncultured Stigonema sp. | reverse complement strand
TTCAACGACTTTACATTTTGTTACATAGTTATATTTATTTGTGCAGACCTACTTAATCCCAAAAACCCGGTTTCTATTACATAGAAGACCGAAATGTCGTTGGCTTCACCAAAAGAAAACAGACTTTTTACCGCTACTCAATGCATGAACTCCTTACTGCGATACCCACAGACAACCCAAATCTTGGTCAATGGATGAAAGAGATCGCGCTGCTAGCCGAGATGACCTGCTTGAAACACTTGTTCAACAGCGATCGCCAACTCTGGAAACGTCCGCGACACAATTTGCTGGCTTATGGTAAACACAGTTTCTTCATACAACCCTTCCTCTAGAAACAACACAGAGATCTTCGTCTCTAGTGGGTCTACAATCCAATACTCCGATACTTCCAACGCCGCATATTCAGACCGCTTATAGCGATAGTCCCGCTTCACTGAATCTGGGCTGACGACCTCTACAATCAGTAATGGAGGAGATTGAAACACTGCTGACACATTCATCAGTTCCCTTGCTTGCTCTAGCGGCACTACACATAGGTCAGTCAACCTGGATTTATTTCTACCTGTTCTGACCCCAGTTTCTCTAAAGCACAGCCACGGTAAGCTCAAGCGCTTAATTTCTGCATCAAGTACTTGCTCAAGCAATTTAGCAATGAGAAAATGTTGAATTGTGGGTGGGTTCATGAGTTCTAATTTCCCATCCACCAGCTCGTAGTGTAAGCCAGTACCATCATCATAGTTTAAGTACTCTTCAAAGGTGAGGTTAGATGCTAGTGTGGTGACCATCCCAACTGACTCATAGACGGTATCTTAATTTTAAAGTGATTATCTGCTAGCTGAGATTACCTGCTTGAAACACCTGTTCAACAGCGATCGCCAACTCTGGAAATGTCCGTGAGACAATTTGCTGGCTTATGGTAAACACAGTCTCTTCATACAACCCTTCCTCTAGAAACAACACAGAGATCTTCGTCTCTAGTGGGTCTACAATCCAATACTCCGATACTTCCAACGCCGCATATTCAGACCGCTTATAGCGATAGTCCCGCTTCACTGAATCTGGGCTGACGACCTCTACAATCAGTAATGGAGGAGACTGGAACACTGCTGACACATTCATCAGTTCCTTTGCTTGCTCTATTGGCACCACACACAGGTCAGTCAACCTGGATTTATTTCTACCTGTTCTCACTCCAGTTTCTCTAAAGCAAAGCCACGGTAAGCTCAAGCGTTTAATTTCTAACTTTAGAGCCGTGTCTAGAAAATCGACAATGAGAAAATGTTGAATTGTCGGTGGGTTCATTAGTTCTAATTTGCCATCCACCAATTCGTAATGAAAACCAGTACCATCATCATAGGTTAAGTACTCTTCAAAGGTGAGATTAGATGCTAGTGTGATGACCATCTCAACTGACTCATAGACGGTATCTTAATCGTAACTTGTCAAGTCAATGCAATACCCAAGAGGTTCTGTGCAAGTTCAAGATATTGGCGAACAAAAACTTTTACAAATTTTGCAGCGCTTCTGTCCCCCAGAAATTATCGGGGATGACGCTGCTGTGCTTTTGACTGAAGTGGGGCAATGTTTGGTAGTAACCACCGATGTGTTAGTTGATAAAGTGCATTTCAGTGAAATCACTACTTCTCCACAAGATGTCGGTTGGCGATCTGCTGCTGCTAATTTATCAGATATAGCCGCAATGGGTGCTTCCCCGTTAGGAATCACTGTCGGATTAGGAATTCCTGGCAGTGTCGCCGTCAGTTGGGTGGAGCAGTTGTACCAGGGAATGACAGAATGTTTACAACAGTATAAAACTCCTATCGTTGGCGGTGATCTTGTGCGATCGCCAGTGATTACCCTAGCAATTACTGCTTTCGGTCAAGCATACCAGGAGCGTACCATCCGCCGGAATCAAGCCAGGGTCGGAGATCTAATTGTGGTCACAGGCGTTCACGGAGCTTCAGCCGCAGGCTTGGAATTGCTCCTGCATCCCGAATTAGGAGAAAACCTGACTGATGAGCAACGCCAAGAACTCATTCAAGCACATCAACGCCCCCGACCCCGACTGGATGTCCTACCAATTCTCTGGGATATTTTAAAATTCCATTCCCCACGGACGTACGGGCGGGGTAACCCCGCCCCTACCCCACTCCCCATATCAGGAATGGACAGCAGCGACGGTTTAGCAGATGCTGTTGTGCAAATCTGCCGTGTCAGCGGCGTTGGTGCTGTCCTTGAAAATACTCAAATTTCCTTGCCTACCGCTTTCGACCACTGGCTGACAAAAGAACAGGCACTGGAATATGCTTTATATGGTGGCGAAGACTTTGAATTGGTATTGTGCTTGCCAAAAGAGCCAGCATATGATCTGGTACAAAAGCTTGGCAAGGGCGCTGCTGTTGTCGGGACGATTATAGAAGGGTCAACAGTACTGTTACGTGACCAATATGAAAAAATTCCCGACCGAGTTTTGACACTAAGTCGGGGATTTCAACATTTTAGTCATTAGTCATTAGTCCATAAAGAAGAACAAAACATAAGTGATTAACGACTGTTGACTGTTGACTATTGACCGAGAACGGGCTGTGGGGTGTAGGGTGTGCTCGGTGGAGTCAGATAAAACAACCACACCCTGTTAGGGGGAAGGCGCCCCTACATTTATGTATGAAATCAAAGAAAAATGTATTTCGAGACGCGTAGCGCTCCTAGTTGCAACGTCCTTGCTTGAAACCCCTGCATTTATGTATGGGGTTCCCTACACCCTACCCCCTACCCCCTACACCCTTTTGATTAATTAGTCCACTTCTCGGCTACTAGTTCTGCCAAATCTAGGACTCGCTGGCTATAACCCCACTCGTTGTCATACCAAGCCATAACTTTCACCATGTCACCGCCCATAACGATTGTCAAGTTAGCATCAATAATGGAAGAGGCATCAGTACCTTGATAATCGGATGATACTAGTTGTAGTTCGCTATAGTCCAAAATGCCTTTCAATTCACCATCAGCAGCAGCTTTGAGGGCTTGATTGACTGCTTCAGTAATGGTTGGCTTTTCGACTTGCACCACGAAATCCACCATGGAAACGTTTGGGGTAGGTACGCGCAAGGCAACACCATTGAGCTTACCTTTGAGATCTGGTAGTACCAACGCTACTGCTTTTGCCGCACCAGTGGATGTAGGTACGATATTAATTGCTGCTGCACGAGCCCGTCGCAAATCGCGGTGAGAAGCGTCTAGCAAGCGCTGGTCACCGGTGTAGCTGTGGGTGGTGGTCATAGTGCCTTTGATGATGCCGAATTTCTCGTGCAACACCTTGGCAATGGGAGCTAAGCAGTTTGTAGTACAGCTGGCATTGCTGATGATGTTGTGTTTGTTGTGGTCGTAGTCGTGATGATTCACGCCAATCACAAAAGTTCCATCTTCATTTTTGCCAGGAGCGGTAATCAGAACCTTTTTAGCACCGGCATTGACGTGCTTCATGGCCCCATCTTTGGAGGTAAAGACCCCGGTAGCCTCAATAATTAGGTCAATTTGCCAATCTCTCCAGGGCAAGTTTTCTGGGTTGCGATCAGATACACACTTAATGGTCTTACCGTTTACGGTAATTGAATTATCATCAGCAGAAATGTCAACATCCTTTAACTTCCCTAGCATTGAGTCATACTTCAGCAGGTGAGCGTTGGTTCTAGGGTCTGATGTGTCATTCACAGCAACAAGCTCGATATTGCTATTTTGTCTACCCAGCCAGCAGCGCGCAAAGTTACGCCCAATGCGCCCGAAACCGTTGATTGCAACTCTAATCACAGTGTCTTGCCCTCTGTATATCTATGCCTGAAGAAATGCTTGGATGAACCCGATCATACCGCAAAGGGGGGAGTATTTATGACTATCAAGTGTTAAATCTTAAAAAAATATATAGAACTATCACAAGAGTGGGGCATGGGGCATGGGAATTCTTAATCTTGAATTTTTAAT
>CAZZXJ010000100.1:2996-9509 GCA_964657905.1 uncultured Stigonema sp. | reverse complement strand
CCCTATGCCCCATGCCCCATGCCCTATTCCCCTGTGTAGAGGTTGTGGTTCGCAGTATAAATTCTTACGGCGTCTGGCACTAAATAGCGAATTGATTGGCGATCGCGGCAGAGATTGCGAATCAGACTTGATGAAATTCCTACTAAAGGTATATGTAATAATTGCCAGTGTATGGGTAAAGACTGGTTTGTCAGTTCTTGTGCCACTTGCTTGCAGATTAACTCACTTTGAGCTATAGTCTCACCACGAATGAGTCGGGGTGCGATTAACCAATCACACAATTGTGCTAATTCGTTTACACGATGCCAACGGGGTAAGGATTGGAAAGTATCTAAACCAACAATCCAGTACCAGTGAGTATTTGGGTAAAAAGCAGATAAGTCAATCAGGGTGTTAATAGCATAGGAAGTTCCGCAACGATTTGCTTCAACCAATGAGACAGCAAACGCTGGATTATCTGTTGTTGCTAGGCGTACCATTTCTAAGCGATGTTCAAATAAAGCCGCTTGTTTATGAGGAGGATTTAGTGATGGTACCCAAATAACCTGATCCAAGGGTATTTGATGCAAAGCTGTCTCAGCTACGAGTAGATGTCCCCAATGAACTGGATCAAAAGTGCCACCGAAAATTGCTAATTGCTGCATCCACTCATGCCTAGGCTTTATTCAATTTCAAAGCTGTTTAACCACCAATTTACTATTGTACCCAATTCCAGCAAGTCAACCAAAAATCTGTGTTTTCACTCACAGCCATTTATTTCCAGATGCTCGGGAAATTTTCAGAATAAACATAATATCTGTGTAAGCAGAGAAAAAACTGCCTGCAAGGGTAAAATCGTTCTCAATAAGCCAAATAGGAGCAACAAATCAACATATCATCAGGAATGAAAAGTATACACAGGCAGTATCGTTAAAAATCAAATTCCTGTTATGATACGCGTGTTATTTGCGATTATTGTGTGGTGTGGTGTTCGAGGAGTAATAAATGAAAAATTCTGTGGACTTTAGCGGTAGACCATTTCATTTCATTGGTATTGGTGGCATGGGGATGTCTCCTTTGGCGTATGTTCTTGCAAAGCTTAACTTGCCAGTTTCAGGTTCTGATATTCGTCCCAATCACATTACCCACCAACTGGAATCTATGGGAGTTCATGTTTTTAGTAGACAAGAAGCAAATAATATTGAATTCTTTCGCCCTGATGTTAAGGCTAATGGAGTATTATTAAACACCCAAGAAGAATTACCTGCTACTATCAAGGCAAAACTGCCTCAAGTCATTTGTTCAACAGCAATTAACACAAATAATTTAGAATATAAAGCGGCATTAGAATTAGGTTGCCCCATTTTCCACCGTTCTGATCTACTATCCGCCTTAATTGCCGATTACTACAGCATTGCAGTGGCAGGAACTCACGGCAAAACGACAACCAGTAGCATGATTGGCTATATGCTACTCCAAGCAGGTCTTGACCCAACAATTCTGGTAGGTGGCGAAGTCAATGCTTGGGAAGGCGGTGCCCGACTTGGGCAAAGTCGATATTTGGTGGCGGAGGCGGATGAATCAGATGGTTCCTTAGTGAAACATGCCCCTGAGATAGGCATTATTACTAATATAGAGATGGATCATCCCGACCACTACGAGACATTAGAGGAAGTGGTTGATATCTTCCAAACATTTGCTAAAGGCTGTAAAACCTTAGTAGGTAGCATTGACTGTGCTACACTACGCGAACACTTCAAACCAAAAATAAGTTACAGTCTTTACCCTGAAACTGGCGCTGACTATAGCGTTACCAATATTGACTATCGCGGTGATGGCACCACTGCTCTTGTTTGGGAAAGGGGTCTCACCTTGGGTGTTTTAAACTTGCGCTTGCTCAGTAAGCATAATCTCAGCAATGCTCTAGCAGCAGTGGCTGTCGGTCGCATATTGGGCTTAGAATTCGGGGAAATTGCTAAGGGTATTGCCACATTTGAAGGTGCAAGACGCCGCTTTGAGTTTAGAGGTGAAGTTGAAGGCATTACTTTCATTGATGACTACGCTCATCACCCCAGCGAGATTCGTGCTACTCTTGCCGCGGCACGACTCCAAGCAAGACCGGGGCAAAGAGTAGTTGCTATCTTCCAACCCCATCGCTACAGCCGTACACTTACCTTTTTAGAAGAATTTGCCAACTCCTTTAGTTATGCCGATTTGGTTGTCCTCTGCGACATTTACAGTGCAGGCGAGCCAAATTTAGGGTTGGTTAGTGGTGAACAACTGGCAACTGAAGTTGCCAAGCAGCACCCCCAAGTGACGTATCAACCAACTTTAGCCTCTGTGTGCGAGTTCTTGCTGTCAACGCTGCGCCCTGGAGATTTGGCGTTGTTTTTGGGAGCCGGGAACTTGAATCAGGTAATACCCCAAGTCATGGCAAGACTTCGCCAACCAGCTACCGCCACATCCTAATGACCTAAACAGGATGGTTTTGATCACATACAGAGTGCCCGTCTACCCTAAGTTACAGTGCGAACAGCTTATAACCGTATTTTTACGGTGCGCGTATAAACGTCAAAAATCAAATAATTCTAGCAAATATGAAAATATCCCAGGCATCTGCAAATGTCTGCACATTTTCTGGTTTAAATACCAACAAACAAATAACAGCTAATTTCGACGAAAGTCAAGAAATTCGTTTACCTGGTACTGATTGTGTGATCAAACCCCAGGTTTCTCTGGCACTATATACTTCCTACAGGGTTGGTGGCCCAGCCGAATTGTGCGTTGCTCCCCGCAGTTTGTCAGCTTTGCAAGCAAGTGTTAAGTATTCTAAATTACACGAATTATCTGTAACAATTCTAGGAGCAGGCTCTAATTTACTGGTAAGCGACTGTGGTCTATCGGGCTTAGTCATTGTGACACGCCATCTGCGCCATAGCCAATTCGACCCTAAAACTGGTCTGTTAACTGTAGCAGCAGGAGAGCCAATTCCTGCCTTGGCATGGGAGGTAGCAGGGCGGGGATGGCAAGGATTTGAGTGGGCAGTTGGTATCCCCGGAACTGTCGGGGGGGCGGTTGTGATGAATGCAGGAGCACATAATAGCTGTATCGCTGATATTTTAGTGAGTGCTCAGGTACTTTTACCAGATGGGACTCTGGAAACTCTCCAGCGCGAACAGTTGGGTTACAGCTACCGCACTTCAGGATTGCAAGGAAGCGATCGCATCGTCACCCAAGCCACATTTGCGCTCCAACCAGGGGCAGATCCCGCACAAGTTATGGCAGCAACAAAGCAGCACAAACAGCATCGTTTGAACACCCAACCCTACCACTTACCCAGTTGTGGTAGTGTGTTCCGTAATCCCAAACCTCATGCAGCAGGTTGGCTCATTGAACAAACAGGGCTAAAAGGCTACCAAATTGGCAAAGCACAAGTAGCACAACGCCACGCTAATTTTATCGTCAACTGTGGTGGGGCTAGTGCTTGTGATATTTTCAATCTCATCCGTCATATCCAGGAGCAAGTACAAGAACGTTGGTCAGTTTGGTTAGAACCAGAAGTCAAAATGATCGGAGAGTTTTAATTTGCTTGCTGAAACTTGCCATAAATGTTGATTGCTAATTGCTAATTGCTAATTTTTACAGTTAGCTATTAGCCATTAGCCATTAGCAACTAACATTAACTAATGTGTTTCAGCAACCCTTCACAAGCATCAACAAGTAGATCAATCACCTGATTAAATCCTTCTGAACCACCATAGTAAGGATCTGGAACTTCCCGGAATGTGTGCCTAGAGCAAAAGTCACACATCAAGCGTACTTTCTCGTAATATTTTCCAGTTGGATCAAGATAGAGGATATCCTGATAATTTTCTCTATCCATTGCCAAAATCAAATCAAAGTCTTGAAAGTCTGACTTCTGAAACTGCCGGGCTTGACCACTCAGCTTAATTCCCAGCTTTTTAGCAGATGCAGCACTCATCCGTTCGTCAGGTGGGCTACCAATGTGATAACTGGAGGTGCCAGCAGAGTCACAAACAATGCGTTCGCTCAAACCAGCCTGATCTATCAGATGATTCATAATATTTTCTGCCGCTGGTGAACGGCAGATGTTGCCCAGACAGACAAACAGCAGCTTATAAGGCATAAATGTCCTTTGTCCTTTGTCATTGGTCATTTGTCCTTAGCTAATGACTAATGACCAATGACTAATGACTCTTGACTAAAATCCAGGAAGTTCTAGCCCACTAGTTAATTCTTCCATGCGTTCCCGCATTGTTGCCGTGGACTTGTTGTAGGCGTCTTTCATTGCCACTGTCACGAGATCGGAAACTACTTCTGCTCCTTCTTGGAGAGCATTTGGTGAAATTTCAACTCGCTTAGGTTCTTGGTTACCGCTGACAATCACCTTGACTAGACCACCGCCAGACTCGCCTTGAATCTCCATTTGCTCCAATTCTTCTTGGAGTCGCTTCGCGCCTTCTTGAACTTGCTGCGCCTTTTTAAAGGCGTCAGCCAGTTCTTTCATTTTTCCTAAGCCGAAGCCAAATCCCTGTCCTTTTCCTGTCATAATTGATTGTCCGCGTGTGCTTTGAATAACAAGAATAACAAATTAAATTCAATTATAGATGGCGTGGTTGACACTCCCACGACAGAAATAGCCACTAGCTTAGCTCGTCTATTTCGGCTGTCTTGCCTCCCCAGACTATCACAAACATGAAATTATCTGGACGACTGACCAAATTAACACCACTTGCGCTTCCTCATTTTAGGTCTGTTTGTCAAATAAAAATTAGACGTTGCATAATATAGAATATAAAGGAACTGTCTTCACGAGGAAGTAGTCAGGATTCAAAAGCAAAATGCTTCCTGTGCTACTGTTGAGTAGTCCTGAAGAGCCAGATGCGATGGCTCCTCAGGACTGTTTGGTGAAGGACTTTTGAGAAAGATCTGCCTCCAGATTCATTTGTAAAGTTTCTAGAGAGGTCAAGTCTTTGATTTTCCCAAACTATACAAAATTATATAGTGTGTTATGTTTAACTCTCATCTCATGTTCAAATTCTCCATACCAATACAAAACGCTTTTGTCCTAAGGTTCCGTTAGTTAAAGATTTGTGAATTTTTGTAAACTAACTTGGTACATTTTAAGATTGACTTAATAAACCAACCCTTGGGAAGTTTTCAGATGCTAATCCTGTCATAGTATGAAACATAGGAGCACTATTATTACCTGTGCTCCGGTGATGGTGCTCATGGAAGCAAATTTCTTAGTAACAAATGCTAGGGGTGTACTGTCTATGCCCTTGACTATCCTGATAGTGGATGACGACCTGGGCACTCGTCTGTCTATTAGCGATTATCTTGAACTATCTGGCTACTCGGTGATTACGGCTGATGATGGTCAAGAAGCTTTAGGGATGGTAGAGGAATACCATCCTGATTTGATGGTTACTGACATTATGATGCCACGGATGAACGGCTATGAACTGGTACGCCGGGTGCGTCAACATCCCGCGTTCCGTTTGTTACCTGTGATTTTGTTAACTGAGCGAGTAAAGACTCAGGAAAGAATTCTAGGCTATGAATCGGGATGCGATTTATACTTGCCCAAACCTTTTGAACTCGAAGAGTTGGCGGCGGCGATTCGCAATCTTTTAGCGCGATCGCAAATTATTCTATCTGAGTACGGTTTTTTTCCACCAGAGAACATAGGAACTTCCGCTTCCACACCAAAAACCATGGAAGCCCATAAATCTCAGAATTATCAGATTGAGAAATCCCACATACTCTCAGAACTCACTCCCAGAGAAAAGGAAGTCCTAGAACTTTTGACTCATGGTCTTTCTAATGCCGAAATGGGTCATCAGATCCACCTTAGTCCTCGGACAGTAGAAAAGTATGTTAGCAGTTTATTGAGAAAAACTGATACTAGTAACCGAGCTGAATTGGTGCGTTACGCCATTAAGCATGGTCTGGTGGAATAGCTGCTTACTATACTCTTGCTAATATTACACCCTCTGCCTCTAGCACTGCTGCAACTCGTAAAATCAACGCTTCATTGTAGGGTGCTGCTATTAACTGTACGCCCAAAGGTAAAGCATTTGGGCCTTGAATTGGTACTGATAAAACGGGCAAGCCGATGAAAGATAATGGTTGAGTGAATAGCCCTAGATGGGGACGGACGAAAATTTCCTCCCCGTCTAAAATCATGGTTTGTTGACCAATTAGTGGTGCTGAAATAGGTGTAGTTGGGGCAATAATTACATCTACCTTTTGAAAGACTTCGCGAAGGTGATCGCGGAACCATCTTCTAAAACGCTGCGCTTGAATATACCAACTGCTAGGAATTAACGCTCCAGCAAGAAAGCGATCGCGTGTCGCCGGATCAAAATCCTGAGGACGCGATCGCAGCTCATTCAAATGCAAATTTGCCCCTTCACAAGCTGTAATCACAAATGCTGCTGCACGGGCGCGATGGGCTTCCGGTATGGTCACATACTCAGTTACACCTAAAGCATCAGCAACCTCGTACAC
>CAZZXJ010000100.1:0-2896 GCA_964657905.1 uncultured Stigonema sp. | reverse complement strand
ACCGCCGCCGCCGAACCACCAGATGAACCACCAGCTACCCGCTTAAAATCATGAGGGTTATGAGTGGAACCGTAATGAAAGTTTTCCGTTACAAAACCGTAGGCGTACTCATCCATATTTAAAGCGCCTACCAGTACCGCACCCGCTTGCTTCAGCTTGACCACCGCTGTTGCATCTTGGCTTGCGGGGAGATTTCCCTCGTTGATTTTTGCGCCTGCAAGCGTTATCACTCCAGCGATATCGAAAAGGTTTTTCACAGCAAAAGGTACACCAGCTAAAACACCGGGATTTTTACCTTGAGCAATATCGCTGTCAATTCCTTCTGCATCTGCCAAAGCAGTTTCAGCAGTCACAGCGGTAAAACAATTAAGTTCAACATCCCGCGCTGCAATTCTTTGTAAAGCAGCTTTGACAACTTCCACCGCCCTCACCTTGCCTGATCGCACAGCAGCAGCTACTGCCACAGCATCAACCTGTTCTAAATTCATGGCTCAAAAACTGGCGCTGCTTCAATATTATCTGGTAACGGAAACTCATTTATAACTTGGGCGATCGCCTGAATTCTCTCAAAATTCCCCACCACCCCATCTCGATACTCATCCCTCAATTGCAAATCCAACAACAACGCCATCAGATCCACATACTCACCCACATCAAACCCCTTTCCTTCCATCTCTCCTCCTCCCTTTCTCTGTGTTCTCCGCGCGGCAGTTGCTTCAAGCCGGGGAACCCTTTCGGCAGTCGCCTACGGAGGGAAACCCTCCTGCAGCGCTGCCTCACCAACGCACTGCCTTGCCTCTGCGGTTTGTATTATTAATTCATAACTTCTTCCGGCAATACAAACTTACCATCTTCACCCGCTTCAAACCCCACCACTTGAAACACAGCATCAATATTCAAAGCACCATAAACGTGAGGAAATAACTCCTCTCCCTCAACACCTTCATAACGAATTTCCGCCTTAACTTTATCAGAATCAATGCAAATAAGTACCAATCCCCTTTGATTCTGAAAAAAGTTATTTGCAACCTTAATAACTTGTTTAGCTGTCGAACAGTGAATAAACCCTTCTGACTCCAGCGTATCACCCCGATAAATCCCGACGAGTTTTGCTTGTTCCCATTCTTCCCGCTTAGTAATATGTAGAATACTCTTCATTGGTATTTATAGATGTAGGGTGGGCACTGCCCACCATTTATTTTCCAAGCATTTATACATAACAAAAATCATTCTTTAAATCTTTACACCAACACATAATCCTATATTACTCCCCAAATTTTTCTGAAATCTCGCCAAAATCAGGTACTTGTAGTTTTCCACCAGAACATACACAGTACCAATCATTTATAAACATACCTTTTTGTCCCCACCTATGAAAACTGGAATACTCCCATAAGTGTGGACATGAAACTAGACCATGCTTAACTGGATTGTAATGAATATAGTTTAGATGTTGTTCAAAATCAGCTTCACCACGGATAGTATGTTCCCAAAAACGGCGCTGCCAAACATCACTTTCATGATGTTTGCGGCGTGAATTTGATACATTTTGAGGTAACACCCCTTTATATCATGTCCGCTTAATTACTTATAATAAAAGCACCCCACCCCACCCCTACCTCTCCCCGCATGCGGGGAGGGGTAGGGGTGGGATGTTCTGGGAATTATAAGTGATTTACCGGACATGATATTACCTTGCAAGGACTGGGTGAATATCACCTTTAATCTTCCAACCCGTTTGGAATAAGCCTGATCGCCGACAGGTAGAGTCCAGAGAAAATGAATATGGTCTGGCAAAACAACTGCACCTGTCACCCCAAATGGCATTTCAGACCTCACGGTTGCTACAGCATGGCGTAGGCGGAAGATATTTTCTGGGTCTGAGAACAGAGGGTTGCGCTGATATGTTACCAATGTGAAAAAGAAGGTTCCACCGGGCACATAAGCGCGGCGATATTCAGGCATTTGGGTGTTTTCGGTTGGAATTTTGGTGGGTTGTGCTACAGATTTGGTAGTGGAAATTGGCCACCGTTTAATAATTTGGTGGGCAGTGCCCACCCTACAAATTATTTTTGAGCTAGTATCATTTGACGAATATCATCTAAAGGTGATTCAGGCTGATCGAGTTCATCAGGACAAAATTCTAAAACAACATTAATTTTTGTTTTATCATTCTCCTTATGGTTTTTTCTAGGGATGATTTCTGTAGATATTTTTATCCTTAGTTTTCCTGATTGCCAGCCAGAAGAGCCAACTCTTAAAATTTGACAGGTTATTCCTTCAACCGAAGATTTCCATTTAATATCTTCAAGTTTAAATAATGCTTGGTTGATGGATACGCTCTGAAAAATTTCTATCACTACCAAATGACTATCATTAATTTTTTTATAAAATTTTTGCATGAAATTTTCATGTATTAATTCTTTTAATTTACTGACTGTATATGTATCTTGAGTAAATAACAAAACATCGGTATCAAAGTCCAATGGTTGGAATGTCTTGTTCATATCTATGCCAATCAAAGTAGGGTGGGCACTGCCCACCTAATAATTTCAACTAACTCCATCTTATTCTGCAAATTTCTTGACATCAAGATAGTGAAAACACTGATAACCAACTGCTCAGAACGATCGCTTCCACAACTCACCTTGAACTCTATCAACCCAGCATCCATCAAGCGATCGCCTAAAACACCTCAATAATTTTCTTTTAAATCTCGCACAAAGATTTCCTTAGCGCCTTTGCGTCTTTGCGTAAGGTTATTATACTCACCCGTGTTCGTACTTTACTTAAGTTGGGCACTAATTAAGCTAAAAATCTGCATGACCATCCCATCAACACTGCGTGCCCATGCGAACTATTTCTACTCGCCCACAAACCATTATTGACGTTTGTA
>CAZZXJ010000099.1:12536-13517 GCA_964657905.1 uncultured Stigonema sp. | reverse complement strand
CTCCTGACTCCTGACTCCTCTTACTCCTGATTTGAATTACTTATGGCATCTTCACAAAAAGCTCAACTTAAGTCTGAAATTACGGCAATACCAAGGTGGTTACGTCGCTCCATTGGTAAAGCTAGTGAACTCTCAACCGTACAACGCATTATTAAGCAGCGCCAAATTCATACGATTTGTGAAGAAGGACGTTGTCCTAACCGGGGAGAATGCTATGCCCAAAAAACTGCTACTTTCTTACTCATGGGACCAACATGTACTCGGTCTTGCGCTTTTTGTCAAGTAGATAAGGGTCACGCACCCATGTCTATTGACCCAGCGGAACCGCAAAAGGTAGCAGAAGCTGTACAGCTTTTGGGATTACGTTATGTGGTGCTGACTTCTGTAGCTCGTGATGACTTATCAGACCAAGGATCTGGTCACTTTGTCAAGACAATCGAGACTATCCGCCACTTGAACCCGGAAACTCAAATTGAGGTGCTGACGCCAGACTTTTGGGGCGGTGCGGATGCCCTTGCAGGTCAACTATCGCGTATAAATATGGTTGTGAAAGCTCGTCCAGCTTGTTATAACCATAATATTGAGACAGTGCGACGGTTGCAAGGACCCGTGCGTCGGGGAGCAAGGTATGAGCGCTCACTCTCAGTGCTCCAACTGGTGAAAGACATTGATTCTACCATTCCCACTAAATCTGGTTTGATGCTCGGACACGGAGAAAGGGTCGAAGAAATTATTGAGACAATGGCTGATCTGCGCCAAGTCAAGTGCGATCGCCTGACCATTGGTCAGTATATGCGTCCTTCCTTAGAACATCTGCCAGTGCAAAAATACTGGACACCAGAAGAGTTTGACAATCTGGGTATAATAGCACAAGAAATGGGATTTAGCCATGTCCGTTCTGGTCCTCTAGTTCGCAGTTCATACCATGCGGGCGAGAGTGCTTAATTTATATTAAAGGAGTCAGGAGTCAGGAGTCAGAAG
>CAZZXJ010000099.1:1235-12526 GCA_964657905.1 uncultured Stigonema sp. | reverse complement strand
TGAAGAATGAAGAATTTCTCCTGGCTCCCGGCTCCTAACTCGTCATTTACCTGTGGAAATTAGATCATTTACCATAAATGATACATTTTATTGATTTTTACTCCTTTAAGACGCAAAATCCACAAAAATATTTTTAACGAATTGCACTAAATATGACGGCTCTTTGGTATTTGTTAATAAGTCTTTAAATAGGAGAGAACACTATGACTGCTGAAGCCAAGGCGGTATCTGCCAGCAAAAAAGTTGGTATAGACGTTGCCAAAACAGGAGCAAAAGCTCCCTACCCATTTCGTACAGGCTGGGCACTGCTGCTCTTAGCTATCAACTTCCTCGTCGCTGCCTATTATTTCCATATCCTCCAATAAGTAGGTGGACGGAATTAAAGATAACTTGTTGGTTGAGGAAGTTATAATACCGGGATTGAGGAAAATTCCCAATCCCCATGGTCCCTAATCCCCAAGAGGAAACCGAAGTTCCCCCATCTCATGATTCTGGTGTTGCTCAAATCGTGCCTTTAAATAAACCTTTGGGACGAATGAGCAGTACTAGAATCATGATTAGCAGTGCTACACCTTGTTTATACTGAGAACCTAACCAAGGAGTACTAACTTCTTGGACAATGCCAATAATAAAAGCTGCTGTGATCGCACCGTAGGGGTTGCCAATTCCCCCTAAAATGACTGAGGCAAATAGTGGTAAAATTAAGAACCAGCCCATATTCGGGCGTACGGCTGTAATTAAGCCGTACATACTTCCTCCCAAAGAAGTGAGGCTGCCAGTAATCACCCAAGTCCAGAGTATTATTCGCTCAACATTAATCCCAGATACCCTAGCTAAGTCCTGATCGTCAGCAACCGCTCGCATCGCCTTGCCAATTTTGGTATTTTGCAGAAGGTAGTGCAAAGCCAAAATAGCCAGCACTGCTAGTAATAGAACCAACAATTGATTTTGCGGGATCTTCACACCCAAAATGTCTAAAGCGCGGCTAACAGGCACATTGTAATTTTTGTTGCTACCACCCCAGATCAAGATAATGCCATTGCGAAGGAATAATGCCAGTCCAATGGAAATAATAATCAATGTGGTGGAAGTGGCACGGACAGACCGCATCCTTGACCACAATAACTTTTCTGCTAACAGCATCGCTGCTATGGTTCCCACAGCTGCTAGCACCATCGACACCCAAATATTTAGCCCAAAGGTATTTATCAATAGCGTCAGATAAGCTCCCAAAGTTAGAAAGTCACCGTGGGCAAAGTTAGATAGTCGTAGAATTCCAAAGGTTAAGGTTAGTCCGACTGCCGCTAGAGCAATAATGCTCCCCACTGCAATACCGTTGACGATTAATTGAGCGAGTTGTACATTCATATTCTTAATTAAGTTTTAATAAATTTCAGCATAGTGATTTCATAAAATAACTCTTCGACTAACCATATTTGACACTATGAGTTTTAGTTTGTAAATATAGTGCGCTAGTATATATAGAATCCTGTTCACACTTTTGCGTATAGCAAAATTTGTTAATCCGTCTAGTTGACCATGCAGGAGTACTCAATCTTACCAGAACAGAACTCACAAATTAAAGCAACGCCAACACTTTTGACAACAATCCAGCCACTTCGCACCCAGTTGTGGCTAAAACTCAGCTTGAACCAGTTGCAAAGTGGCCTCAATAGTTGCCTTGTTTCCTTCTTTACTACCAGTAAACAGCTAGCAATCCCAGAAGCAGAAGTTTTCCAAACCTTGTGAACGAACTCAACAGTTCTTTGAATATCAGTAGGGTGGCGGAATCAAATCGCAGCGTTTATGAGCCGCACGAACTACGACTCCCGTGTGCTGAAGTTGAGGAACTTAACCCTTAAACTTTCGGTGTAGCGAACTGCGATCTTCGACAATGCGCGAAACCACACTAATCACTGACCTGCCCTCTCATGGACTTAATCTGTCCTCGCTTGCTTTTGCGGTCAAGACGTTTTTTCTGAGAGTTGCGAGTCGGTTTAGTGGGTTTGCGCTTTCTCTTTAATACGACTACGCTTTTAATAAGTTCTTGAAGTCGTCTCAACGCTTCTTCCCGGTTGTTCTCTTGGCTGCGGTGAACTTGCGCCTTGATAACGACGACTCCTTCCTTAGTAATGCGTTGATCATTCAGCTTTAAAAGCTGTTCTTTATAGTAATCAGGTAATGATGAAGCCCCAATGTCGAAGCGCAGGTGGATGGCGGTGGAAACCTTGTTTACGTTTTGCCCTCCTGCTCCTTGGGAGCGAATCGCACTAATTTCGATTTCGCTGGCGGGGATGATGACGTTGTTGGAAATTTGCAGCATTAGTTATATATCATATCTTAATCTGCGTCAAAATAACTTACTATAAACTTTTAATTATTCACGCCTACCTACTTAGATAAGTAGTCAAACATAATTAATTAGACAATGTACGCCGCGAATGCAGCGCAGCGCTTGGGAAGCAATTAGCTTGTGCGGGGATTGCTTCCCAAGCGCTGCGGACTGTAAATATTTTTTTAGGTACTTAACTAAAACCTAGATATTGTCACCATTTATCCCTTCTCAAGTAAACTGAAGTAATTATTAAGATATAATTAAAAATATCAAAAACTAAATTTTAGGCGATGCCATAAGAGGGCTTGTCCTAAAGGACTCGCGATGAAGTTTCCCGTATAGCAAATCCTCAACATACCAAGTATGGCAGTGTTAAATTGCTAACAGGTATGCAATGAAGAAGCACTTCGGTCTTAAACATGCGCGGCTCTGACAAACTCGTCTAGGGTATTGTCCTAGGGTATGACACGATTAAAACCCGTAAAGAAGAAGCTTTGTACTAACTTTTGTACGAAATAAGATATTCAAGATTAAGAAAAAGGAGCATCAATGAAAACAGTTGAATATATCCAAGAACAAGAATTCGATTCACTTTTGACCAGCGACGGACTATTTGTGTTTGACTTTACGGCAACTTGGTGTGGACCTTGTAAGTTGATCGCTCCTCTAATGGATAAATTAGCTGAAGAATATGAGGGTCGTGCCAAAGTACTCAAGGTAGACCTTGACCATAACCAAAGCCTTGCAAAAAGATTGGGCATTCGCAGTATTCCCGCAGTCATGATTTACAAAAATGGAACTCACATGGAAACCATTGTTGGGGTAACCCCTTATGAAACATTCACCACAGCTATAACAAAGCTGCTTTAGGCATTCTTAAAAGAGAATGGCATCATCATCTAGAAAGCGCAGATAATCCGATGTTTGGCGCTGCTGAATCAAGGTGTAAAAACACAAGCGCAAAGACGCGAAGAAAAACTTTGCGCTTATGTTTCCTGAAAAACAGAGTTCATACTCAAATTGAGCAATTCCCGATGTTTTAAGATGCGTTTGCCCTGCTCTGTTACGCAATGCTGACTCTTGTACTGGTGCATTACCTGCTGCCACAAGGACATAAGGATAAGATGACTTGGGGAAGAGGTAAAACTCTTACAGTTTGCCATTATATCTGTAAAATATATCAGATTAATTGCAAATAAATGTGATGTTAGTTACACAATTACAGAGAGTTTTAACTTCCCCAATCACTGAAAAAAACAGACACAGTAATTCTAGATTTTCTGTAGCGTTTTGGTTCAGTTTAAGTCTGTGTTTTGCCGTGGGCTACATTATTATAGGACTAAGACAAGCCTTCAGCAATGAGTATGTGGTGGGGGATAATGCGCGGGAATATGTATCTTGGATGTATCGGTACTCGACGAGAGAGTTATTTCCTCATGACTTAATTGCTGATTACTTTCAGTCCGTTACACCGATTGGATATGGGGCTTTCTATCAGGTAATGTCGGGTTTAGGCGTTGATCCAGTTTTGTTAGGTAAACTTTTACCCATGGTGCTGGGACTGATCACAACAGGCTACGGCTTTGCGGTCTGTATGCAAATATTACCAGTGCCAATGGCAGGATTTATCGTCACGTTACTGCTGAATCAAAGTATCTGCCTTCACGATGACCTTTTCTCTGCCTGTCCCAGAGATTTTATTTATCCACTACTCTTAGTGTTTTTGTACTATTTACATCGGCGTTCATTGCTAGGAGTCATGATTGCGATCGCACTCCAAGCGCTGTTTTATCCTCCAATGGCATTCATCAATTCAGGAATCTTACTCCTACTACTATGGGACTGGCAAGGTGGGCGAATTCGCTTATCCCGAGAGAGGAGAGATTATCTGTTCTGCGCCATGGGACTAGGTATTGCTCTGGTGGCAATGATACCTTACGCTATAAAATCCTCTGAGTTTGGACCAACAATCACCGCAGCTGTGGCAAGAACAATTCCAGAGTATTTGTCAGGGGGAAGGGTAAGTTATTTTAACCTCAATCCTATAAGTTTTTGGCTTGACGGCAGGGATAGTGGTGCTTTTGCTTTGCTCAGTCCACCCCAACTCTTGATCGGGCTATTGTTACCAATTATACTTGTATACCCATCCCGATTTCCTCTCACCAAGCAAGTGACGAGCAGAGTTAAAATCCTGCCACAAATTGTGCTGGCATCCTTGGGTATGTTCTTTATTGCCCATGCTGTAGCGTTTAAGATACATTGGCCCAGCCGATATACCCATCATACCTTCAAGATTGTCTTCGCTTTAGCAGCTGGAATAGTACTGACTCTCATGCTAGATGCGGTTTTTCATTGGTTAGAACAGCCAGCAAAATCCCCTCAAAAGGGGCAACAGTTTTTAACTTTGGGGACTGCGGCTATACTAGGGGCAGCACTTATCCTGTACCCAAGCTCTTTGAAAGCCTTTCCTAAAACTCCCTACGTAACGGGTGGAGTGCCAGCACTGTATAAGTTTTTGCAACAGCAACCGCAAGATAGTCTTGTTGCATCTTTGGCAGCAGAAGCAGACAATATACCAGTGTTTGCCAAACGGTCAATTTTAGTGGGTAGAGAATATGCTTTGCCATTTCATACAAAGTACTATGCGCAGTTTCGTCAACGGATGATTGACCTGATCGATGCTCAATATAGTCAGGATCTTAACCAGGCGATCAGCTTTATGAGTAAATATGGTGTGAAATTCTGGCTTTTGGAACGCGCTGCCTTTAAACCTGAGTATATTGCTGACAATAAATGGATTAAACAGTATCAGCCAGCAGCAAATATGGCGATCGCAAAGCTACAGGAGGGAAGTACACCAGTTTTGTCAAAGCTAATGAAGACTTGTAGTGTTTTCGAGACTGAGAGTTTGGTTCTTCTGAAGGGAGAGTGCATAAAAGAAGCAAAAATTCCGATCTAAGACTCAATACGGTTCAGTTAGGACTGAACGGTAGGAATTTCAGACTTGTAGAGACGCGAAATTTCGCGTCTCTACACAAAGATTTTTAATGACTTTACATTCTTTTACATAGTTACATTTATTTATGCCGACCTACTTACACCATCACTCAACTAAGAAAGATAATGCTCTTAAGACTACTGTGACAACCGCTGCACAAACGCGGCGTGTTCTGTTGAATTCAACCCTTGTTGCAGCACTGCTACAACCTTAGTCATGTCCCCTGCTAGTAGCGCTGGCGTAGCTAACCACAAACCCGGAAACACTTGACTTTTGATCACACCATCTGCATCTGCCTCTAGGGGGACATACTCACCGTTTTCTAAACTGAACCAGTTGAGTTGATTCTCCAAAGTCTGCCAGACGATGTACTCTTGAACACCATTGCGTCGATATGCCCGTTTTTTGTCATGCAAGTCATTAGCTGCACTACTAGCTGCTACTTCTGCTACCAATTCCGGTGCGCCTTCAATATAGTCATCATCACTAATATGTGCCTGTCCCCCCAATCTTTCATCTATTAACAAAACTACATCGGGTTGTGGTTCATTGTCTAAATCTAGGCGTACTGTAGCATTGTCGGCTAACTCTACATTGGGAGTAGAAACTTGATAAATGCCTAACCAGGTATTCAACTGCCCATGAGGTTTTCCATGACTTCTAAAACGTAATGGTGATGCCAAATAAACAACTCCTTCAATTAATTCAGCTTTCTTAATGTGGGACATTGCTGTGTAACGGCGCTCGAATTCGTGCCGAGTTAGGCGATCGCCACTTTCTAACGGCGGGATGTGATCGCTCTTGTTTAAGCCATGTTCCACAGAAGTAGTCATTGGCTGATTCCTCATTGTTGTGGGATTATAGCTCCAATCTAGCATCAAGCGATTAGGAAGCGGAGCGAACGGTTTTACGACAACCAGTTGATGACAGCCTGCGGAGCAGATGAGGGTAATGATGATTTAGTTTATTTTGAGTATGGTCTTTTGCGGCGACAATTATAGTAGTAGGGATGGGAAGATGGATGCTGATATAACGGTTGAAGAAGCTATTGAACTCTTATTTAGCCGCGAAGCGATTCAAGCTGCAATACTTGCCGAGGAAAAATCTGATTGTGATGCCGCTGCTGGGTTGGATTGGGTTAGCGAAAAAGTATTTGTGGGTTTTTTGAAAGATCCCGCTCTACTCGGAAGGTTGACTTGTTTGCGGGTGTCCCTCAACCGCGAAATCCGATTTTTGCTTGCCGAACGCAACTTAGGAGTAGGGGAAGATGCAGCTTTCCTGGTTGCGCGAGCGCGTTTACGTGAACGCCTGCAATTACCCCAAGCAACGGTTATACCCATACTTGAATCTGTATTGATGCGGCATGATTTGTATGGGGAAGAATTTATCCAAAATCATGAAGTTTTGCGTGACTTGTTGCGTGTGCTTTATACGAGTGAAGACTGGGAAGAAATAGCGTCGGTTGCGGGAAATGCTGCAGGAGAGAGAGTTTTGAATGTTTGAGAGAGCTAAGTTTACTACCTTGTGGATGAGCTAGCCTCCGAAATTATACGGTTAATATCAGAGCGGCGCTGGGCGGATGATATTGCTGCATATCGACGCTCGAATTCGTAGCGAGTTAGGCGATCGCCACTTTCTAACGGTGGGATGCGATCGCTCTTGTTTAACAAAAAAGAATACATCCGTCAGTAGTCAGAATTCAGAATGAATTCTGTACGACTGGTGGATGAATAAATGGGTTTGAGTCCCCCACCAAATTGAAAATTGGTGGTCTTCAATTAGTGGCGGGTTGAATCCCCCACTAATTGCTCCTGACTCCTGACGACTGACGTCACGACTCCTTCTTCAAGCCATGTTCCACAAAAGTAGTCATTGGCTGATTCCTCATTTTGTGGGACTTTAGCTCAAATTTAGCATGGCAGATCACAAGGAGAGGGAAAGAGCACTTGAAGGTCATCTGTTGCGAGATCAAGCTCTGTAAGCATGAAGCGACTTGAAGCTGTTGCTGATGGTTGAGATCATCAGCTTCATAAATATGTTTCGTAGTGCCACGCTAAAAGGATGATGTAATTCACGCATTTTCCCTGCCCGCAAGGACTGCTCAACTATAAACTTAATGCGAGGAAACCGCTCTGACTCATACTGTTGAAAAGCGGCGGAACAAATCATTGGAGCGCCCTCATATCCTTGTGTTGAGTTTCAGGAAACTAACGCTGCCGCCGCAGCAGGCAAACGACTAGAAAAAGTGAAATGAAGGAATGCGCTGATGGTGGCGCTAGACGCATCGATCAATGACACCAGTACGCCTAGTCACTTTGTATCAACGATACTGCCCCTATTATCAGGTACTAGGCTTTCGGTGGTTGGGGAATATGCTATAAAAACTTTTGTATATCAAAACGCTGGGAGTTATGGGAACACCAAGAAATAAATTGTTCCAAATTGTAGGGGCGGGGTAACCCCGCCCTTACAAATGATACGATTGATTGGTCTATAGTTAGGATATTTTATTTTCTGGAAGTCCCTATTGTAAGGTATGGAAAAAAACCAGGACTATCATATGTCCACAGAGGAATTTCGCCACTGGGGATATAAAACTATCGATTGGATAGCTGACTACTTAGAAAAAGTTGAACAATTGCCTGTGCTTTCTCAAGTAGAGCCTGGAGACATTAGAGCTAAATTACCAGAGACTGCTCCTCAGAAGGGAGGGTCTTATGGGGAGATTTTAAAAGATTTAGATGAAATTATCGTACCTGGACTAACTCATTGGCAGTCTCCTAATTTCTTTGCTTTCTTTCCCACTGGGATCTCAGCACCCTCAATTCTGGGAGAATTAATCAGTGCAGGTATGGGAGTGCAGGGAATGTTATGGGCAACTTCCCCTGCCTGTACTGAGTTGGAAACCCATGTTCTAGACTGGTTAGTAGATATGCTAGAGCTTCCCTCGAAGTTTAAATCTTCCACAGCAGGGGGAGGAGTAATTCAAGATTCTGCCAGCAGTGCAACTCTTGTAGCTTTGCTAGCAGCCAGAGAACAAGCAAAAGCAGATATTAATCAACTGGTTGTATACACTTCAAATCAAGCACATTCCTCAATTGAAAAAGCTGCGAAAATTGCAGGAGTAACCCGTGAAAACTTGCGCTTTATAGAGGTTGATACGAACTATAGTATGCGTCCGGAATCACTACAGCAGCATATTGCGGATGATATTCAATCTGGGCTGACACCCTTTTATATAGTCGCTACTGTAGGTACAACCTCATCTAATGCAGTAGATCCATTAACTGATATAGGTGTGATCGCTCAAGAACACAATATTTGGCTACATGTTGACGGAGCTATGAGCGGTACAGCAGCTATCTGCCCTGAATTTCGCTGGCTGCATCAAGGACTAGAGTTAGCAGATAGCTATTGCTTTAATCCTCATAAATGGATGATGACTAACTTCGATTGCACCTGTTTTTACGTCCAAGATAGAGCAAAGCTAATTCAGGCTCTATCGATTATGCCCGAATTCCTCAAAAATCAAGCTACGGCATCAGGTAAAGTAACTGACTATCGGGACTGGCAGATTTCCTTAGGCCGCAGATTTAGAAGCCTCAAACTCTGGTTTGTGATTCGACACTATGGTATAGAAGGCTTACAGTACTATATCCGCAAGCATGTTGCCATAGCACAAGAATTTACTCAGCTGATCAATTCTCATCCAAGCTTTGAACTAGTTGTCAGTCCTCCTTTAAACCTAGTATGTTTTCGCCACAAGGGAGGTGACAAAATTAATGAGGCAATACTTAATAGTCTCAATTCTTCAGGAAAAATCTATATCACTTCCACGAAACTTAACCAATCGCTAACTTTACGCATGTCAATTGGGCAAGCAACAACAGAGAGAACTCATGTACAGCAAGCTTGGCAATTAATCTGTCAAACAGCCGATGTCATAGAAAATCAGATGAATCATCTTCCCTAACTCTCAAATAGAGGTTGAGCCGAGATACGCACGTGCTTATTGAATGATTATGTCTAGGACTTATATGATGTCCGGTCAATAGCCCATAATAAAACTTGTTTGTAGTAAGGACTTCAGTCCTTGCTTAAGAGCGCAAGAGGACTGAAGTCTACAAACTTATTAATGAGCATGTTAGAAAGTTTTGATTTATGAGTTAATTTAAAACTCAAAACTCAAAACTTAAAACTTTAACCTACTTCTCCCCCCACAACTACATCTCTAATCCGCAGACTCGGACCACCACAACCTACAGCTAAACCGTTTTGTCCACCCTTACCGCAACCGCCGGACTCATCCCAGTAAAAATCATCGCCAAGGGCTTCAATATCAGTCAGGGTTTGGAAAACGTTACCCGAAAGCGTCACATCCTTCACGGGTTCAGCAATTTTGCCATTTCTAATCATCCATGCCTCCCCGGCGCTAAAGGTGAACATCTCCCCGTTTGTCATGCCACCCAACCAATTACGGGCATAAACGCCCTCTTTGATACCGTTAAATAGGTCTTCTACAGGTGTTGTGCCCCGTTCTATCCAGGTATTAGTCATGCGTACAATCGGAGCATAGTGATAACTGAGACACCGGGCATTGCCTGTAGGCGCTTCGTTTAATTTGCCTGCTGTTTCGCGAGAATGCAGGCGTCCGACTAAAACCCCGTCTTTAATCAGTTGGGTAGTGGTGGCAGGTGTGCCTTCATCGTCGTAAAAGTAGCTACCACGATGTCCCTGAGGTGCAGCACCATCAAAAATTTGCAACGCTTTTGGACCAAACCGACGCCCAAGGGTCATCACTTCCAACACATCTGGATTTTCGTAAGCCATATCTGCTTCCGAAAGATGTCCAAAGGCTTCGTGGACGAATAACCCAGTGAGAATGGGGTCAATGACCACGGTATAGGTATCGCCTTTGACTGATGGTAAGGATAAG
The DNA here is from genome assembly GCA_964657905.1 of uncultured Stigonema sp. Classification (GTDB taxonomy): domain Bacteria; phylum Cyanobacteriota; class Cyanobacteriia; order Cyanobacteriales; family Nostocaceae; genus Stigonema. The sequence goes on along the minus strand of CAZZXJ010000099.1, from coordinate 2,257 downwards.
GCTACTACTGCTCTTTGTGCCGCGCTTTTGACTTGTTCATCCAAAGCCGTTAAATCTTCGTAGGCTTTACGAGATCCGGTGGTTTCTCTTCCGGTTTGCACAGTTTCGCCATTTCTGGCTGTAGCGGCAAAGCGCATTTCCATATCCACCCAAGATTGTTCGATCAGCGACCCTTCACTGGTGGCGAGGATTATCCTCTGGGCACTATCATTATAGCGCACTGAGGTAGTAGTAATGCGATGGTCAAAGCTTCTCAACAAGTCAGTATAGTGATCGCACAATTCTTTTTTCTGACTGAGGGGAATTTTCCGGGGATCAGTGCCTGTAAGCGGTAATTGACATGATGCTTGTACGCTTTTCACTCCTGCTAGTACGGTTTCTTCATCACCAACCATCCGCGCTGCGGCGATCGCTTCTTCTATACGGTCTTCAATTGTTGCCAAGCGGTTAAAGCTGCTTAACCCCCACCCTCCCTTATAACAAGCGCGAATATGTCCACCAATTGAGATACCTTCGCTCAGAGTTTCTACTTTGTCGCCACGTAACACAATATCAGTTTCTTCGTCTTCTTCAAGACGAATCATCAGATAATCTACACGAGATGAGTAGCGAGCGATCAGGTCAGAAAGTAAATTTTGTGCATCTACAAGTAAATTCTGCATTTATAGAACCTGAACAAATGAACTGTGGGAACGAGGCAGTGCAATCTAAAGTGCGTAAGTCCTAAAAGTAGCAAAGCTACTTGGAAGGTATTCCCAAGTGGAACCTGGGAAGGAGGGTAAAAAATCAACTATCAGATTCTCGCGTGATGCCATGTATTGTCACATTTCCATACTCGAAATGTAGAATATCCATCTTTAAAGTATTTAAATCTTAACCAATGTTTATCATCTGTAGCTTGTAAAAAGAATGCTGCCTTGACGCGAATATCATCATGCCATGTATTATCACTTCTCCATACTTGAAAGCAATGATGATTCACGCCGTCAAGGTTATGGAATCTCATCCAGTGCTGGTCATCT